>NZ_JAJEQN010000018.1:0-67921 GCF_020687335.1 Anthropogastromicrobium aceti | reverse complement strand
AGACTTGCCACTCCATGCAATAATTATGACACGGTTTAGGCAGATATGGAATCCGGGGTGTTATTCATCGCTTACGAAAGAAATAAAAGAACATCCTAAAATTTATAAATCAATCGGCAATGGTACTTTTGATTACATTCCTTTAAAAAGTCAGGAACAGTATTCTATTTCATTTCGAGTAATACGTTTAAAGCTTTCAAATGGCAAAACAGAAGTTTTATATACGAATCTTCCGGCAGATCAGTTTTCACTTGAAGATTTACGAGAACTATATCATTTACGTTGGGGAATAGAGACTTCTTTCCGAGATTTAAAATATAATATAGGCCTTCGATATTTTCACAGTAGAAAGCAAGAGCTTATACTTCAGGAAATATATGCGAAATTGATCGCGTACAACTTTTGCCGATTAGTTGCTGAAGCAGCATCAGTTGGAAAGCAAAAAAATGAGAAAAGAAAATATTGCTATAAAATAAACTTTACAATACTGGTTAAGATTTGCTTTGAATTTTTAAAATGTTCAGCAGATCAAATGATTAATGTGGGAGCATTACTCCAGAAAAATTTAATTCCAATACGACCAAATCGAAACAGCCCCCGCTATTTGGGAGCGAGGACTGCTGCATCGTTTGAGTATCGTTAAAAAAGCAAAATAATAAATTTTTCAGTAGACAGATCCCCATCTGTCTGTTTGCCATATCTTTAATTAGCAATTAGAGATGCAATACGAGAACTGTTTTTATTAAAAAGTTTTTTTACCGACGCTAACAGTATATCACAGTTCTTAACTTAATGCAAACTAATTACCATTGGGGTCTGGCACCCGGTATTCTGTGCAATGTCTTTGATGTTTCAAAAATTGAAAACATTTATATCGAAGCAACTCGCTGTAAATCGCAGATTATTCCAGGACGTTCTTTCCCTAGAAGAAAAAGTAAAATGAATTGTCGCAAGCATTATGGAAACAGAAAAGTAACCCGTTAGCTATAATAACTGAATATAACTAAAGCAGTCAACTTCTGACATCAGAAGTGGGCTTTGTTAAAGTATGCCTTTTATTATTTTTCCATTTTCTTTCGGAAGATTTATTGTAAATCCAGTTTAGTACCAGGGGTCTGGCACGCAGTATATGGACTGATTCCTTCCACCTTGCGTTAGTATCGGGGGTCTGACACCAAAGTCCAGTGTCTGACCACAATGTTGTCTGGACCCCCCTTCGACTTTTTAGTCATATTTTGTTCATTTTGCATTTACAGTTTAGTACCGGGGGTCTGGCACCCGGTATTTTCGGCTTTATTTTTCCTAATACAGACGCTAATTCGACACCATTCGACTTTTTAGTTACATTTTGTTCATTTTGCGTTTACAGTTTAGTACCGGGGGTCTGGCACCCGGTATTCCTGGCACCTAATGTTCCTGTTAATCTATCGATGATTTCCACTTCCGGACATCTGCTTCCCAAATGGCCGGAAGTGCGATTTCATCGCACGAGAATATTCACCCCGGGTATTTGCTTTTCTTTTCTAGCATATTCGGAGCAATTTCAATCTTATTTGTTTTGTTTCCCATTTCAAGAAGTTCTTCAATCGTGTATTTTTTTACTTCTCTCTTTTCTCCCACTGCAGATTGAGTTTGATTCTTCTTTACCTTTCTTTTCATTCTGTTATACCTCATTTAATTCCTTTTTACTATTCAAATTTAACAGGTACGCCAAGGTAACAATATTTACATAAGACAACAAATATTGATCCACAAAGTTTTTGATTTCTTCCTCAGAGTCATGCTTTCCAAATTTAAACTCATCAAGAAAATCTATTTGTAATATAAAATTCACTTTTTCATCATCTAATACACTTACTGCAATTCCAATATATCTTTTCACATCTACATTATTTTCAGGATTTTTATACCATATACTCTTGTTTTGTATCTCCTTTGCTTCCAGTATATTCATTCCCTTATTATTATTTACAAAAATCTGATAAGAATAATACTGTTGTTTTTTTTCCAAAGGGATTGACTTTCTGATGTGAATTTTCTACTTATAAAAAGCTTCTTTTGGTATTCATTACAAATATATGCATACAAAATATCTAATATGGCAACTATTATAGCAACTGCCATGCTTTTATAATAAGCCTTATCCAAAAAAATTGGTATCAAAATACCCGCTGCTGCTGAAATCACCGCATGAATCCAACTTATCTTCCCAATAGAATAACACCATTTTAAAAATGATACCAAACCATTATCCTCATTTTTAATTTTATCTATCCAATCCCATACCCTATTCATACTATTTTACCTTCCACCTTATTTTTGTTAACGGTGCCTAAAGCCACCTCTCGGCAGCCCTCTCTGTGTGATGTAATGTTTTTTTGCTAGCAATCGAAAACTACTCCATCCAATTTTTCATTCGGATCTTTTATTTCGCCACTTTTGTAGTATACCAGTTTCTGACAAACTGTGCAACCAATTTCGTTTGACCAAATTCGACATTTTTCGACATTATTCGAACTTTTATTCATATTTTGTTAACGGTGCCTGACCCCCGGATCCAACTGTACAACAAAAAGCCTGTATAACTTCTCCATGGTATATTTTTCTGTTCCATAGAAAAGCATCTTATCATTGTGTAAGAATGGCTCAATTACATTCTTTTCTTCTTCCGCCAAATCGTTCAACTGCATTATGCACTTGAACAGCATCCTATTTTGTAGCGCCATTCCTAATCCTTGCTCAATCAGCGACGGCAATACGAAACTAGCTGTCACGGCGTGCTGTTCTCCTGTAACAAGTGCAGCAATGTAATCTTCCATTGCTTTTCGGTATATCTCGTTATAATCTATCGCCAATTTTTTCAATTCGATTTCCGGCAATCTATTATGCGTCTGATAAATTATAGAATGGTACTTTTTGTACACGCTGCCAAGATATAACACTGTGTCCTGTAACAATATTTTTTTCCGGATAAATTTGCTTTTTTCTTCCTCGTCATCAAAATGTCCTACAGGTTCTGGAAATTCTGCATCACCTACATCAAAAGCATATATATCATGAAAGTCTCTCAAAACAGAGCACTTTGCATCGTGAAGCTCATCTGTATTACGAGCATTGGTTAAACAATTCAAAAGTTCTTCGTCATATGAGATAAGTGGATTCATGTTTTCAAGATACACTGACATATCAGCACGGTTCTTAAAAATTTTATGATATAGCTTCATAGTGGAATCCCTACCTTTTCCTTCACATCTCAGCCAGTCATACGACCGTTGCCTGCTGCTCACCACGGAGAGGTGTGTGAAGATTTGAGCAGCTACCGTGTGTGAATTCACACGGCTTTATCTTGCCTAATACAGACGCTAATTCGACTGTATTCGACTTTTTAGTCATATTTTGTTCATCTCGCGTTTACAGTTTAGTACCGGGGGTCTGGCACTTTTTTCAAATGATTTGAAGTAAAATGGTCCTAAGTGCAAAACTGAGAAACAGAAGACTTGCCACTCCATGCAATAATTATGACACGGTTTAGGCAGATATGGAATCCGGGGTGTTATTCATCGCTTACGATATTTCTTCCTTTTTTCATACTTTATTGCTCCCTATATTTTTATTCTACCTAGTCAAGTAGAGCATTTGTAAGCACTATAGCACTAAGTAGTGGCACGTAAATGCCCTCTCGGGCTTCTGCACAGATTTTTCGTAAGCGCTCAATAGTAAGTACTCCACATCAATTAGCTGCTCTTCGGAGCGGCTTGATTGTAGAACTATTTTCGGCATTCGGCTAGCAGTTTGTCTGACCATGGAAGCAGATCCTCGCAAAAACAAATATCATGATCATCCATATGTTTTTGTATCTCTGTTAAGAGATATTCAAAATAATTGTAGAGTTTAAGCTTATTCGCTTTTGCAGTTTCTGCAATGCTATTTAGGACCGGGTTCCTGACCCCAATATCTTTGTCCGTTAAGTTCAAGTTTACCAAAATGGATTTTGTAAATCCGTTATATCTTCTTCATTAGTTTTATTCAATATACCTTTTAATATTAAATACTGCTCATGCTCCTGATATATCATATTAGCAAACTCATCTTCATCTTCTTCACAAAAATCTGCTACTTGCTTTTCTTTCATATCTGGTAATTCTTTATATATTTTATTGCTGTTATATGCTTTTACAACATCTGGAAACAAGCAAAGCGTTGATTCAGACAATCTCTTTAAATAGCTTATACACTTGTTTTTATAATTTTTTTCTATAGAGTCTACATAAGCTACATAGCCACGTATTTCATCATTCATTGCATAATCACCCGTGGCTACTTCATAATGAAGCATAGCTCGTATATCTTTTTTGACTTCTTTAGGAGCCTTTAATAAACCATCATTTATCGTTACTCCCAATACTTCCTTATGATTTTTAGGTGTCATAAAAACTGTTTTCCTTTGATTTAAGCAAAAGCCTTCATCTTCTACTATCTTTTTAATCATGCCATATATCTTTCTTAATAATTCTCTATCATCACAAGAAAATGTCAAATCATCCGCATATCTTGTATATACAATATTTCTTTTATTGCAATATCCTGCTATCCTAAAATCTAGTTTTCTACAAACTAAATTAGCAAGATACGGTGATGTAACAGCCCCTTGTGGCAATTCATCATTAACAACACATATATTTGTTAACAAATTTGATATATCAGCATTATATCCTACATTTTTAAAAATATAGTACACACTCTCTCGCTTAATCGAAGGATAAAAATTCTTTAAATCTAGCTTTAGTATATATAAATTGTTTTTATGCTTTTCTGCACAATACACCAATGGAGAACCTTTTCGAATATCTCTCTTAAATCCATATGAATATTGGGATGTTTTTATCTTGTATAAGATATTCTCCAAAGTCCATCGTTGAACTATCTTTAACGCTAGAGACGGTGAATTAATCTTTCTTTTATTACCATCCTTTTTTTTAATAAAAAAGGGGTTATATCTTCCCTCAGCATCCCTTTTAGTCAGCCAATAAACTAGTTTTTCACTTAAACTTACTTCTTTAACTAAATCATCAAAGCAAGTCAACATTGGCAATCCTAGAGACTCAATAACTATTTTATTACTATATTTATTCATAAAATTAGCACCACTTCCTTACCTTAAATCCTTTACCTCCAATCAATGGAGGAAATCCACTGTCGTGGGGTTACTCCATTGATTGGAGTAACTCTGTGTTTGTTAATTTTCTTAGGAAGACGAACCATCTTCCGTAAACAGATATGTACCTGCAACGTTCTAAGAAAGCAGTGCTAATAATATTGGCTATACATAATTTTTAATCTCATTTTATCAATAGTTCTCGTTTTATTTTCCAAAGAAACATATGACAAAAGAAGCTTAGCAAAATCATATCCCTTATCTGTAAGCCTATACTGAATTGACTTCCCTGCCGGCTCTTCTTTTTTTATCAAGCCTTCTTTGAATAACCTTTTTACTGCAGACGAATAGATAATATCAAATTCAGTTATGTTGTATTTTTTCTCATACAAATGCTTTAAAATTGCTACCAATGATTTTACATCCAATTCTTGATAAAAATACAACAACGTTATTATAAAATAATATTGACCAGAAATCAAGTTTAAATCCTTCAATTTCAGTTCTTTTGTTTTATACCTATATCCAAATTTTTTTTTCAAATACTTTTCAATTTTTTCTACAAGTTCACCAATATTATTATTGAAATAGATTACATTATCTTTATTATTCATTCTAACATACTCTACTGGTCCCTGCCTAATAAAGCTTTTTGCATTTTTATACTTTGTTTGCAATAACACAACTACCTTTTCCAAGGTTTCACTATTATTAACAAATGCCCCTAATTCTGTAAATGAACCCGGACTTTCGCAAACAATCAAGATTATATCGCTGTTGCTTGCCAAAAACTTCTCTAATGTTAGTAAATCATATTTTTTTCTATTAAGCATTTCCATAAACATATCTTCCGGATACAATATGGATAAATTATCATTATTTTCTAATCTACTTCTGATAATATCTCTATTGGATTTCTTTTCTTTTGTACTTGCTGCACCACACAAAAAAAGATCAATATTTCTGTGGCGTATATTACAAAATATATTATTATATATTTCATCCACAATATCAAATTTCTCTATCAATAAATTTACTTCCTTTCAACAATAAATCTGTATTTTCTTTATATTAAATTAACATGTCCAATGCCCTCTCGGGCTTCTTTTCCAATTAAGAGAGCCACCTCTCGGCAGCCCTCTCTGTGTGATGTAATGTTTTTTGCTAGCAATCGAAAACTACTTCATCCAGTTTTTAATTCAAGTTCTTCGATCTTACTACATTTGTATTTTATCAAATTGTGACAAATTTTGCAACCATTTTCGTTTTACCAAATTCGACACCTTTCGACATCATTCGAACTTTTGTTCACACTTTGTTAACGGTGCCTAACCCTCAGGTCACTCCCGACGCCGCGGAGCTGTGTGAAATCTCACCTTAACGATAAACCCACATGTTGCCTTCCCCTCAGACCACAGAGTCGGCACTCCGATTTATGGTATTTCAGCGCAGGGTTGCTGTCCCTGCAACCTTGCTGTCTACGCTTAGCCCATTACATTACTGTAACACACTCAAGACTCGCTTCAAATGCTGTGGTTAGCAGCTTATTTGACAGGATTTCCACCTGTCGGATTGCACGCCCTTTGCTGGACGCACGGTCTGGCACCCAGCGCACTCCGTATTCATCACTTACTTAACATTGCTGTCACTCTTCAAAATGATAATAATTCCATAAAATAATGCTATTAATGGATGCATATATCTTGGCATATTAAACCAATCTACTAATATTGAAAGAATTAATACACCAAGAACTAATAATATCGCAGTTTCAATGATCCTTTTATGCTCTGTTTTTACAAGTTTCTTTATGTCTTCTATTGACTCTGTATCTAACCATATAAATTTTCCTAAAACTATTGATACTGGAACTACTAACTTTACAACTCCACTTGCTACCAGTCTTATGCTTATCGCAATAAATGCAGCTAATATTAATACCATTCTGTCCTCATCACTTGCTTGATACTTACTTAATCTATTAGCAAAATACTTTTCATAACAAACTCTGCTCAACAATCCTGCTATAAGAATAAACAATATTAAAATAATTCCATTCATATATTTACTATCGTAATGAAATTTTTCTTCTAAATAATAATATATATACATTACTATTGCAAAAACCGTACAATACGCACTTAACAGGTTTAATTGCTCCTTTACATATAAATACCCTGTTAATGAATATCTTTTTCTATAAGCTATACTTATACAATAAATAATAACTAATAGAGAAACTATATCCATACTTCCATTTTCAAATGCTTCTAACATGTATAAATACTCTCCATCAATTTTTATTAGTACTTTATACATTAAGTCACTAATGACCTAACATTATTTTTTCCAAAAATTACTAAATTTGTCTCTTAAAATCGCCCTTCTAACTGCTCTCTTAACCTCAATCATATGGCTGTTTCTAACCGACATTGATGACTTTACATCGTCTTTAATTTTATATCGTGTGTTGTAAGTTTCTACAAACAACTTAACAAACGTTGGATCATACCCCAAATAATCAAGCAGTTCTTTCCAGTAGTCTGCCATAAATTTTGCATCTACAAAGTACAAAGCCAACTTTTCTCCCAATCGTAACATAATTTCCTCATCGGCAGTTTCTTTGTATTTATTCTCTAGTTCCTCAATTTCAGGATATTTATTTCTGAGATTTGGCAGCCTATTCTTCACATTATTCAGAATCTCCAGTAACTTAAAATTAAGATTAATAAAAAAACAAGATTGGATAGATTCAATAAGTAAATTATTTCCTTCATATGATAGTGCCAAATTTGCATAATGGATATAGCCTTTATTCTTCTGATAAAAATCAACATATTCCTGTGCGTTTTTCTTACGAAGTTCAGTATCACAATCCTCGTTTTCTTTCTCTGGAATTGATGACGCATAATTGCTGACTATTTCTATACCACTATATATATCTTGAATGCATTCATTGCATCTAAAGTCCTGCTTTAGCTTTCTCTTGCTATACCATACCTGCCATTTATAAATAACAACAACAGAAATGATACTGCAAGCCATACCAGAAAAATAAGTATTTCTCACCATGTTACTTACTAATGTAGAGAATGGCAAATCTGCAATTTCTTTGAATACACCAACTTTCCATGCTATTAACGATAATAAAATCAAAGACAATAATGTCAGCGAAAGCATTACTTTTCTATACATATTTTTCCTTCCAATCTTGTAAGGTGTTTTGCACCATGGTGGTACCTAATCTTCCTATCTCCTTAACAATGCCCTCTCGGGCTTTCAAATTTAAGGGAGCTGCATTTAGACAACTCCCTTCTCTAATGCATCTTGCATTTCCTTTATTTTTAGTACATTTGTAATATATCATATTTCGACAAGCTCCGCAACAAAAATCCTTCGACAACATTCGACTTTTTAGTCATTTTTTGTTCATTTTACGTTTACAGTTTAGTACCGGGGGTCTGGCACCAATGGTAATTCTTTCATTAAATAATTATTTGCTTCCAAGGTCAATTTTTATAATTCCATGGATATTTTTCCTTTTTTCTATTGGTGGAGGTGTCATATAATCTCCATATCCATCTGTCAGAAATTCTTTATATCCTACTGGTGCCGAAAAAAAAGTATCTTCAAATTTCAAAGAAATGTATTTTGAAAAATATTCTTTTTTCATCGCCCAGACTCCAAGTTTCTCAGCAACTTGCGGATATATCAATTCACTTTTTTCTGTATTTGCAACCTTTACTATTTTCATATAGTGCTTCTGAATTCTATTTTTGCTGACAAACTGCGAAACAAAACGAACAGGTAAATAAATCATCCATCTCTTCCAATTAATTGTTTCATTTTCCATCCACGGTTTATAATTAACTTTAGTTTTCAATAACATTTTCAAAAAAGTTAATTTTGTAATAAGTTTTCTTCTTTTATTTTTGTCATTTGGTAAATTATCGTAAGGAAATAGATCAATAAAAATCCCACAGTTTGCATCGCTGTCCTGAGCAATTCTCTCTTGATAAATTGTTCCCTTCTTTCGTATTTTTGCAAAAGCATATCCATATTCTCTATCTGAATCCCAAGTTTGCAAGAAAAATTCGGACGACAGATTTTTCTTGGCTGTAGCAATAAATTTTTCATAATTATCTCGCGTAAAGCCGAAATCCAAATCATCATCCCATGGAATAAATCCCTTATGCCTTACAGCTCCTAACAAAGTTCCTCCATCCATAAAATATGAAATATTATTCTGTTCACAGATTCTTTTAACTTCTTTTGCTATCTCCAACTGTATAAGTTGAACATTCCTCAACATGACATCATCCATTATTTTTTTCCTCGACATTTCTCTTAAACTTGAGTATTAATTCATTCTCACAATTGTTTTAAGTTTTCTCTTAACTTTTCCGAATATGGATACTTTTGGTTTTACAAACTTTAACAATTCATCACAATTTTCCCCTGCATCAAGCGCAGCAAAAAAAGCATTTCTATTAGGATGAGGTGAAACAGATTTTCGACTGTCAGCCGTATTAGGAAGTAGTTCTTCTATGTTCCCCTCTTTATAAGTCATTTCGCCCATAATTTTTTTCAATAAGTCCATTCCTTTTTCACTATGCACAAATACTATAGAGGTTCCCTTATCATCGTCCATCTCTGGATATATATTATCAATGCCCCAACAGTCTCCTATTGTTATATCAGAAGGTCTTGATAAATTTTTAAACTTGCATGCATAGCATGACGGCCTCAAGCAAATGTTTGATAAAAACATTTGCATAAACGGATCTTCTGCAAAGATCCGTTCGTACGCCTTATTATTAGAAAATTCTAATAATAAGGCGTACGTTTTCCAGCCATATTTCTTATGTCTGAAAAACGTTCGCCGCACATGTCCATTGTGCAGCACCTCTTGACTTCTCAAATATCTATTCCAGACTTTAGGACTAGGTACTCCATGACACAAAACATCAAGAGTTAACAAATTAGGATATTCTTTTTTCAAGTACCCTTTAAGCCCTGCAATCTGACATGCAGTCCCACTATATAGCACCTGACGTCCCGCATCTAACGCTACTTTAGCTTCATAATAAGTGTTTTCTATCCTACTTTGTAAATATTTACTTCCTTGCAATCTTGTTATTTCTTCAATATGCTCAATACCTATATGCGACACCATAAATTCATCATCAAAAGCCGCACCAAATACCATACCACCTTTATGTAATACATTTTCTGCTAATAGAGTAAATATTCCTCCCGATGAACTTCTAAGCCTAACATCTTCTATATCCGCAAATGCCGCATATGCAGGATAGTGTAACATTTCATTGCTATTAGAGTCTGCGTTAATAATTGGACATGCTTTTTTACACAATCCACATTGTACACATGTGCTTAAATCAACTTCCGGATATGTGAATCCTTCATAGTCCGTTCTCATTGTGATGCATTTTTTGACACATGCCTGCGCGCAAGCAGAGCATCCGCAGCAGTCTTTTTTATTCAAAATTTCTATTTGATTAACAACTACTTTTTCTTTAGATAGTGCTTTTTTTAGATATTCAAATGAACGTTCTCTTTCTTTTTCTATGTATTTATCAACACATTCCCAATCAATGCTGCTATCTTCAAGATTTTTTTTATAAATTACTTTATCTTTTTGTATTCCACATTGTCTCAGTAGTGAAGTAAAGCGTGAATTTTGGTTTGCATGCTGATCCCTTCTGTTAAAAATATACAACTTCGTATGAAATATAATCGAAAAAACAGAAGCATGAAACGAATCTGTGCAAACATAGGTAGCGTTATTTATTAACCATATAAACTCTAAAGGATTAATAACTTTACATTTTCCTTTTAAGGCATTTATAATCTCTGCATTATTTTGCTTTGCTATTTTTTTTATAGCCGTTTGATATTCAGCACTTATTTCTCCTAACATATAAACCAGAATATATGGCTTCTTTAAATTAAATTTAGGCTTAATGGCCAACATTTCCCACTCTTGCCTTTTTAATAATAATGTAGGATCTACATGCGTTTCGACTGGAGTCGAACAGAGATTTCTAACTATTCTTTCTCCACTATCCTCTCTCACTGAAATCGAAGAAAATTCTGCTAAGTAATGCCTTATATCGTCCTTTCTAGAATCAGACAGCATATCAAGATTATCAACTCCAAAACTTGCAGCATACGAAATTTTTCTATTTTTCGGCACAAAGCCCAAAAGTTCAAACTCTGTTGCAAATCCAAAAGTTGGATTCCACACCTGGTCGCTTCCCGTAATGAAATATTCATATCCCGTCGGTTCTTTGCTGAATCTTCCATTATTATATGTTACATTGCTATATTGCAAATTTTTCGAACAACATTTCCGAAAATTTTCATTTCGCTTTTCATTTTCTCTGTAACCGTTATAATTCAGTATCCATTTCACCAAATTTGTAAATGAAAAAATTTTTTTATTAAATAGTGGTGAATTTGTAAGATTCAAAATGGTTTCTGCCTCAAATCCAAGTTCATTAACAATTTTTTGCATAGCTATATTTTGAAGCACATTTCCATAATTAGCATTTTTGGTCAACGTGATAATTCCAACTTTCTTCATACACCCTCCTACTCTTTAATAATGAATGTAATACTTATACACGTTTTTTACTGATCAACTGCAAAATAAAATCCCTATTTTTTATTGCCCACAACAAACAAATTATACAGAGAACTGCCAGAATGCTGTATCGCAATAATACAACTCGATAGAAAAGAGCTGGGCACATAATTAATACTGAGAAAACAATTGTCATCACGATTATTACAGATGCATTAAACGGGTTTTCTACTTTCTTCTCTTTGCATACTCTGCTCATAAACATATAATGCAGTCCTGCATAAATATAGTAAGAAACCATTGTTGCATAACTTGCTGCTATATAACCGTATTTTTGAATCAAAATATAATCAAGAATAATGTTTATTACTGCAACTGTCACAGATGAAAACAACATTGCATTCTGCTTATGAAAATAAATTTCAACATTTCCAAAATTACAATAAATAAAATACATAAACATACCGATCAGCAACGGTGGTGTCGCCCAAATTGCTGATTTGTATTCAGAAGGTGCCAAAACACCAATAACTTCTGGAACAATAAATGATGTTAATACAAATCCTACTCCTACTAATGAAACTATCTTGTAGACATTCTTCCCAATTTCCTTCATTTTTTTTGCTTCCAGCATCTCATAAATCCATGGAGTCACCGCTTGGTTGATACTTACTGTTACTATATTCATAATGCTTGTTACATTTGTAGATATACTATAGATTCCAGCTGCTGAAGATCCACAAAGAGTATTTATAAGAACTCGATCCGATTGTGTCATTATTGTGCTAGATAAATAATGCGGTATTAAAGGCAGATTAAACTTTATACCATATTTCCAGTATTTTAAATCAACAGCTTTCTTTCCTCTGGTTAAATTCAAAAAGTAAACAATGCCATATACAATAACATGCGTAATAACTGTACCTAGGATTCTTGCTTCTGCCTTATGTTCTGCCGAATTTAATACAAGTATTACACTTAAAGCTGGCATTAACAGCGAAGACAATATTGTAAAAACGGCCACACTCTTATATTTATATTCATATCTATTTCTTATTGACCAAAATGACATACCTGCTGAAAAAACAATGTCTATCATCATCAAAAGCATAATTGGTTTTGACAAGCCAATTACATCTGCCAATTGTCTATAGAATACAAATAATACACTAAATACAATCAAAGAAAGTATTGTAGTTAATGTCTGCATAGAAGATGTAAATCCGTCTTTATCACTCTTGTACTCAATCATGGCGTTATTATATACGCCATTATATAAATAAAGTGTGCAAAGGACAGTAAGAATGGCCTCCCATGAATTGTACATTGAAACAACTCCAAAATCGCTTGTTCCCATAACTCTCGTAAAAATTGGAGTAGTTAGAAAGCCTATGGCTTTTTGTAGCACACTACATGCTAAATACCACATAGACGCCTTTACTGGCAATGTCATATTGGTATACAACTGGCTTATTTTTTTTAAATTAGTTTTCATTTATTTCTCCGATTCTTCATGCGATTTCCCTTATAATGTCAACTATTTTTTTCTTCAACTCAGTTTTATACCGTTCAAAAATTGCTATAACCCTATCAATCAATTTCAAATTTTTCATATACTGATCACAAATAATTCTAATCTCCTTACTATGATCAGTAGCTTTTTTCCCCGAAAGGCCATTGTGTAGTTGTCGATAAGCAGTCCCCGTTTCATATGTCGGCTGAAAAAAGACTCCAATTCTTGCTAATCTCATCAACAAATCCAAATCTTCATAAAAATTGCGAGGATAATTATAAGCTCCAACTTTAAGAACGGTTTCTTTTCTAATACAATAATCTCTAGGTACTCTTTTTTGTTTAGATAAAGAAATAAGTGTTTTTAATACTCTATTTCCTTTCATAAATTCATTTTTTCTCCGTCTTCTGTTAGTTCTACACGGAATTACCTTTCCATCCTCATCTACCAAAACAGTAGTAGAATAAGCAAGTCCCTGATAACCTTTTTCCTCCAATAATTCAAGCTGTTTCATTTCATTTTTTAATTTATCCACATTGATATAAAAATCATCTGAGTCAATGAATGTCACATAATCATAACTTGCGTTCTGTAGTCCTAAATTTCTTGCCTTTGAAACTCCACCATTTGTTTTTGGATATATGAGCTTTATAGTTTCATTTTCCTTTGCCAATTTTTCAATAATTCTTCTTGAATTGTCCGTTGAACAATCATCTACTATTATTATTTCTTTTGGCATATAGCTTTGCTCTAGCACACTATTTACGCATTTTTCTATATATTTCTCTTTATTATAGTTAGGAATTATTATTGAAATCCCTTCCATAAACCCACTTCCTCACTTCCTGGATATTAATTTTCTATATTAAAACGTTTTATTGCAAGCGTATATCCCCAAAAAATTGCAACATAATTAATAATTCTTGATTCTATTCCAAAATAGCTAACAAAAGTCAAAAATCCTAATAGTACAATTGAAAAAGTAAATGCTGGTGCTATTTCGCTTTTCTTTTTTATTAGAAGCAATAATTCTTTTATCATACTAAGTAAAAAAGATACATAAACAGTTACACCAATAATTCCATAATCATATAGAGTATTAAGATAATCATTATGTGCTAGATTTCCATTTAAAATGTACATATAACCACGGTATTTATAAAATCTAAACGCATGATAACCATGTCCTATCAATTTTTCGCTCAATGTCGATGCATTAAATGCCTCCAAAACATTTTCCCAAATTGCGCTGCGCCCATTTGTATCACCATTCAACATTTCATTTAATCTTTCAACTATATCCAATTTCATTAGCTTTGTCACAAAATACATTGCCAAAAAAATTACAAAAATTGCAAGAATATATTTTGCCATTCTATTAACTATAGCTTTAACATTTCTTCCTTGAACTTTAGCTTTTACAAGGAAATACCCCATTATTCCGACAGCTAAAACAAGGATACAACTCCGCTTACTTGTCATTAGCATGATAAGAAATGTACATATTAAATAAATTACATTAAACTTAATGCCATGCTCCATATCCATTTCATATAATGAAAATGGGACCAGTGCTAAAAGCACATATGTTGGAAACATTTCACTCGTTCCTGGAATTATCCCCAAAATATGTTCAATGACCAAAACAAATGAATATCCCAAACATACAATTTTTGTTATCTTTAGAATTCTAAAAAGAGATACCTCTGAAATACAATTTTGAGCCGTGACCTCATAAGCAGTAAGAAATAGAAGAGGCCATAAAGCTGCATCTGTAAAATCATTTATAGAAGTTTTGGTAACAATAAGAATATTAAGTGTCACTATCAGCACATAAGATACTGCCAAAAATGTAGAACCCCATATTGTTACCTTACTCTTGATATTTTGAAGAATAATTAATAGCGCAAATACAAAGCAAATAAGTCTAGCTAATAAGTATCCCATAGGTTCGCTATTTGAAAATGTTAAAATTCTATATGCAAAAAAGCAAGACATAAGCAATACGCAAACCAGTTCACCATATAACAGATATTTTTGTATCGCTTTCTTACTCATTTTTTTTTAACTCCTTCATCATTGTAGAAATATCTGCAAATAAATCACAGTTATTTTTTAACCATTTCTTATCTCTCTCCCACCATTTGATTGACAGTAAATAATTAATTTGTTCTTCTTCAAACCTTTTTCCAATTATTTTTGCCGGAACACCTGCTACAATCGCATATGGAGGTACATCTTTCGTAACTAAAGCATTCGCAGCAACAACTGCTCCATTTCCAATTGTCACACCAGCAAGAATTGAGGCACCATCACAAATCCAAACATCATTTTCAATCTTCACATAATACTGATTATCTGGATCAACATAAGATTCTTCACAGTATTTTTGTTTTTCCACATATGTAAAACCAGCTTGTTTCTGCAAAGAAAAAAAAGCCGGATGTATCGATACAAATTCATGAACCGGATGATTTCCGTGAATAATTCGCACATTTGGCCCAATACACGTATATCTTCCTACATTGCAACCTTCTATGCTGCTATTATGTCCAACATAAGTTGCATACCCCAAACTCGATGATACTATTTTTGCATATCTGTCTATAAAATTATTTCCTTCAAATTTGCAGTCAAAAGATACTTTTGAGCATCGTGCAAACCTACATTTTCTTTTTTTTAATTTTATTTTTTTTATAGTACTTTCAATACTTTCTCGAATTGCACTCATATTCTACTCAACCTTTTTTATAAATTTAGCAGGATTCCCCGCCCATATTTCATAATCTGGAATAGATCTAGCAACAACAGATCCCGCTCCCACAATGCTTCTTTCACCAATTGTAACTCCTTTAAGAACTATGGTGTGAGCACCGATGAATGCACCATCTTTTATTACAACGGGGGCATGTTTTACTCCTAAATCTACAGTTCCCATTCTCTCATTAAAATCCAAAGAATGAAAATCATTATCATAAATTTTGCAATTTCCTCCTATCAAAACATTATTTCCTATTGCAATCGAATCTACCGCAACAAGAGCACTATTTGATATTCCGGTATTATCCCCAATTGTTATAGTTGCATTATTTTTTGCAAATAAAATAGTTTTCACGTCACCACCAATCGGATTAGTTTCTCTGCAAGAAGTGATTGATACATTTTCGCCTATAGTGATTGTACCTGTTCCTCTAACAAATAATGTCCCATGTGTGGATAGCCTTTTTCCACAATTAATTTTTCTCAATCTCAGCGTCAAAAGATTGATGACATGACTTGGAAACCATTTAATTGCTATAATTGTTCTCTTTAGTCCCATATTTATTAAATCATATTCCTTTCAAAACTCGATACACTCTCGTTCCCTTAATCATATTGACCATTTGATTTCTAACTGTTTTTATAATCTCTATACTTTTTACTTTTATTTGGGGTTCTCCATAAGATAACGCCATTCTGCTTCCTTCTTTAAATACAGCCTTAGAATGTGTATCACTCACTCCTCCAGCTTTAAATTTTGTCAAACATTGGTCAATATAATCAAACTTTTTCCCTGCTTTATACATTCTATAAAGTAATTCTTTATCCATGCAGTATTTATAAGTCACATCAAACAAACCACATTCCTCATAAGCTTTTTTCTTTACAAATGTAGATGGATGAATCAAAATCATGTTATACAACAGTTTACTTAAATCATGTTTAGGTTTAAACACATACTCTAAATTTCTTTCGCTATCAACCCAATAGCAATTCCCATAGTATATATCCACATCTATTTTTTTACATTCATTTTTCAATATCTCCGATGTTTCCGGAAGCAATTCATCATCTGCATTAATCAACCCAATTAATGTTCCAGATGCCATTTTTATTCCTTTATTAAACGCATCACTAATCCCTTTGTCTCTTTCTGAAATGTGCTTAAATAGTATTCCCTTTTCTGCAAAAGATTTCTCGTAACTACAAACTCGATTGTACGTTTTGTCTTTTGACCCTCCATCAATAATAATGTATTCATATACTGGACATGTCTGATTTAAAACTGATTTTATAGTTCTATCTATACACTGTTCAGCATTATAGCAAACAGTAACAATTGACAATTTCATATTATATTTCTCCTCATATTTCATTCTTTAGGCTTTCATAGACATCAATAAGCATTGCATAGTTTCTTTTTTCTGTGTATTTTTCATAATATTTAGATGCTGTACTTTCACATATACTATTGCATTTCATTACGCAAGTAATCATATCTTCTATAGAGTCAAATTGAAATTTATAACCTGTTATTCCCTCTTCAACAACACTTCCAGCATTTCCCAAATCAGAACAAATGACAGGCGTTCCAACACTAAACGCTTCCACAATGCTCATCGGAAATCCTTCATACCACTGGGTAGGCAATACAAGTGCTTTGCTGTTTGCTATTATCTTTAGAGCCTCATCATTTGGCACAAATCCACGCATTTCAATGTTCACATCGTTTTTTCTAATGAACGACTTACACCAATCTTCCATTGGACCGGTACCACAAACAATTAACTTTGGGGCTTCTTCTCCCATACGTTTCCAGGCTTCAAAAAGTAAGTCAATTCCTTTTAGCTTATCTAATCTTCCTGCAAAAACAAATTGATCTTTTCTATCCTTTTCTGGAATATATTCATTTTTGCATTCAACGAAATTAGGCTTTACAAATACCCTTTCCGGTTTAATTTGCTTTAATCCCAACAGTTTTTGCTTATTAAAATCAGTCAAGCAAATATAATTGATTTTTCCGTAAATTCCTGTCATTCGATGGAATGCAGTACTAAGTACACATGCCAATGTCTGAATTTTACTTCCTCGATAGCAACGGTGTTTTACTGCGCATTTCAAACCATACTTTACGCAATCTTCACAAATATGCCCATCTCTATAAAAAGTCGCACCGGGACAGAGTAGCCGAAAATTATGTATCGTCTGAACCACTGGAACCTTCATGCGTCTTGCCGCATAATAGACCGCTGGACTCACCAGATTAAGTGTGTTATGAACATGAACGATTTCTATCTTCTCATCTCTTATCAACTTCTTGATGTCTCGGTATGTTCTTGGATTAAACACTGTTGTAATTGGAAGAAAAACTTTCTGAAGTTTTGACATTTGCTTCAATTCTGCATTATTACGGCTATATAAGATTACTTTATGGCCATGCTTCTCAAGCATTTTCTTTTCATTGGCAACAACTGTATCTTCTCCACCTGGAATCTGGTAATAATTATGTACAATCAAAATATTCTTTTTTTTTGCATTGTCCACAGTCATTACCTCACTTTCCCCTTATCATTGCATTCCAAATAAACTTCGTATTAGTGCTCCAGTATCTCTTAAACAGTCTCTTCGGATCTTGTACTAAGCGATACACCCATTCCAGGTTATGTTTCTGCATCCACATCGGAGCACGCTTAATATTCTCTGCATAATAGTCAAATCCAGCTCCGACACCAAGCATCAGTCCATCAATTTTTCCCTGATGTGCTGCCATCCACTTTTCCTGTTTTGGTGCTCCAAGTCCGACCCAGACAAAGTCCGGCTTGGTTTCGTTTATTCTTTCTATAACTGCTTTATCTTCCTCTTCCGTCAGAGGTCTAAACGGTGGACTATACATTCCAGCAATTTCAATTCCTGGATAGTGTTCTTTCAGTTTTTTCTCAAGCAGTTCAAGAGTTTCTTCCTTACTTCCATAAAAATAATGACGATACCCTTTCTTTGCAGAAATTTTAAAAATTTCTCCCATTAAACTTGGACCAGTAGTTCGCGCCATGTTTTTACAGCCACGTCTACGTCCAACAGTAGAAAGAGGACCGCCATCTGGAATTGCCATTAATCCGCCATTCTGGACTGCACAATATGATGCATCCTCATAGCTTGTCACTGTTGTATGTACATTAGAGACACAAATATAATCTCCCTTTATGTCTGAAAGATTTTTATCAAGGTACTCCACTAACCATTCCATGTTAATCGCCGCAATGTTTACGCCTAAAATATTGCATGTCGGGATCTGAGCCTTATCTACAGTTCTCTTATATACTATTTTCTCTTGCCCTTTTCCTTTAGTACCTTTCTTCATTCTTCAAACTCCTCTATCTCTATTTTTCTTTATTACTTTCAAGCAATTTCAAGTGTTTTCAAATAGTCTCTAACCAGTTTTACATACTCTTTATACATCTTATTTATCTCTTCTGTACGTTCATATGCATCATGAGAAATTTTTTTATGCCGATCACCCAGATCAGTGTTGTCAAACAATTCTACAAATTCCTCCAATTGCATTTTACATAATCTTCGTATTTCATTAACCATTTCATAAATTTCTTCCGTTATAAATGGTGCATTTTGCTCAACAACATTCTGCAATGCACCTGTTGAATTATTCGCTGCATGGTAAAGTTGAAGATTCTCTTTGTATGCCTCATTCTTATCAATAGGTGTACTACTACAGCCACTAGGAATCATCAAAGATATGTCCCTCACCATATTACACATAGCTTTCGAAACTTGTTGATTAATTTCTATTTCTCTATCAAAGTACGCCTTACTTACATATCGCTTTCCTGCCATCCTAGATTTATCTTCTGCTAATTGTTTATTCAATTGTGATTTATATGTCTCAAATCTTTCATCTAACTCGAGTTGATATCGTTTTTGAAGCGCAGTTGCAATGTTATTAGCAGAATACTTTATCATTGCTGCAATCACTATGCTTCCTCCACCAAGAGCAGCTAAAAATTCTGGCGCTATTTCTAAAAAATCTTTCATATAATCCCCTTACTTATATTTTATAACCCAGTACTTTCCCCTCTCACAACCTAGCGCTTCGCCATCCCACCTTCATTCATGTGGGCTGTCGAAGCGCTACTCTGTCATTGGCTACGGAAAACGCGGCAACGCGACGATTTTCCTTTCACCAAGTCTTTTTATTTTCCCTTACATTGATCCTTCCTTGCCAAGAACAGTCTTCACTGTCTTAAACAAGATCTTGATATCAAGTGCAGGTGTCCATTCCTTTATATACTTTGTATCAAGTCTTACGACTTCCTCAAAGTCCGTGATATCACTTCTGCCGCTGACCTGCCACATGCCGGTGATACCTGGCTTGATTGCAAGTCTTGCACGGTGATGAATCTCATACTCAGAAACCTCTCCCGGAAGCGGTGGTCGTGTTCCCACAAGACTCATATCACCTTTAAGTACATTAAAGAACTGTGGAAATTCATCCAGACTCGTTACTCTAATGAAATTACCAACACCAGTTTTCTTTGTTCCATCTGGCAGGATCTTATTTCCTATAACTCGCGGATCGAAATCAAGCTTAAACATCTTTCCGTCTGCTACACGGTTTTGCTTCATCAGCTCAGCTTTTCTTGCTTCTGCATCCATGTACATACTGCGGAACTTATAGATCTTAAACTTCTTTCCATTCTTTCCTATACGCTCCTGAGAGAAGAATATCGGTCCCGGAGAGCTGATATAAATAACCGGAGCTACAAATATGAAAATGATAACTGTAAGCAGACACCCAACAAGTCCGCCTGCAATATCCATTACACGCTTAAATAAAAGCTGCTTTGGTGATGCATAGTTTAAACTGGTTGTAAGCACTGTGTAGGAACCAATCTTTTCCACAAACTGAGGACGATCCTCCACTTCTGCAATCTTTGACATTCTAAGATGCATCGTTACGCCAGTTTCTTCTAGCTTTTTAATAAGCTCATTTGGATATGGCTTATCATCTGGAACAACGATAAGCACCTCATCTATCCACTGCTGACACACATACATCGGAGCATCCTCGCTGTTTGCTATTACATTCACACCGGCAATGCTCTGACCAGTCATATCTTTATCAACGATAACCAAGCCGCTAATTAAGAACTTTCCATAATTATTGGACTGAACTGTCTCAACAACCTTTTTTGCCTCTGCCTTTGTTGTTACGATCAACAGTGATCTGCAGTTTTTATCCCACTTGCCACTTGCCAATACACGCTTCCAACCCAATCTTGTAGTGTAGGATAATATAAAATATAATACAAGTGTAATGCCAAATGTCATTCTTGAGTAAGCTGCGCCCTCCTGCATAACAAACAAGTACGCAATTCCCAAAAGACCAACAACAGCAACATTTCCAGCCGTTGCTATCAGTTCCCGGTAGCGTCCTCTCTGTGTTACATGATGCAGCATATCAAGCATAAACATCGTTGCCAGATCAGCAAACTCCAACACAATTGCCATATTGCGGTAAACAAGATCATTGTAGGGATTTATACCCAGTCCCTTGATCAGATATGCGAGATAAAACGCTATCTGCAGGCAGATCATGTCAAGCAAGATAAAATCGGTGTGTTTAAACCAGCCTTCAGATTCTTTTCTGTACATTACTTCTTTTTGCCCTCACTTATACAGCCGCAGCACCCCCCCCCGAAACTCGAGAGTGATTCTGCGGCTGTCTTCCTCGAAAGTCTAATTTTTTTTGCTTGTCTATTATTATCCTACATTCTTACAAACAAGTCAAGAACCATTTTTGCCAAAATACAACAAAGTTTGTAGGGGAGTGTCAGCGATTGTCACTTAGTGGGGAGCGCCTAAAACATTTTATTAAAGTTGCAAACTCCACCAGGTACCAAAGCAGCTCCTATACCCTGCTTATGAATTTTTTTATGCGTATCAAGATTTACATTAATACCTCTGTTTTCGTCAAGAACATCTACCGGATCTGTAAAAAGTTCTTTCTCATTTAAATGATGAAATGCAGAATTTTTGCCTAACGGCTCGCCAGTTATCTCATCATACTTAGTACCTCTCTGTTTTTTTAATTTAGGAAGTTCCTTACTTGTATGTGTATCCAGTTTTCTTCTGACAGTCTCCGCCTGATCAGAATCACCAATTCTAATCAAGCTATCTCTAGTATACCTATCTAGATCTGCATCTTCTGCATCTCTTGTTTCATGAGAGCGTTTATCTAGAAGTCCCACAACACCCGAGGATTTAATTGCGCTTACTCCATTGAAGTTTCTCTTATCCTCATCGTCTAATTGATTATCATAAATGAATTGCCCTCTCTTCTTTGTCGTATTGAATATAGTATTCATTGAGTCCTGAGGAACATACACATTTCCATCATTTTCACTACTTATCTGACTGTGTTGAAAAAATGAAACTGGCGGATACATCTATATCTCAAAAATATGATATTGATTTTCATCGCAAAATTGCCGAACTTTCTGGAAATTCTTTTTTAATTTGTTTTATTGAAGCTTTATCTCAATTTTCAGATCGCTTTTTTTGAGGAGATAGCCAGATCTCAGCTGTTCCGATTTAATATTTATCATCAACCTCGCCAAGCCCTTTGACCGGGGGATGTCCAATTATTCTCGCCTTATCGAATAATTGAATATTGCCTGCCATGTGTCAGAGCATGTCGACCTATTCCATTATCAATATTTTCCCGGCTCATTAGCTTTACTTTCGTTTCGGCTCTGTTGCTCCCTGTCCTACGCTTAAACCTAATGTTACCATTTTGATTCCAAGGACTCGGTACGGGTGACTGGCTAGGTCTTACCCGACGGAGTTTCTCCGCTATATTAAAATCAGCTTACAAATGCTCTATTTCAAGCAAGTGGAAATCTTCCGATTTCTCAGCTCGCACCTGTCAACTATCTTGACAATCAGCGAAAAGCAGAAGTTCTTGTATTCCATCAAGTAACTTCTGCTTTTTCTCATAGTCTCAATCGGAAAGCTATCACGGTAACGTTGCTATTTCATTTTCTTTAATACAATCCAAAATTGCCCTTGCCGGAAGAACAAATCCCTGTCTATAACGCGCATTTTTATCTTGAATACATTTTACCAAGCAGCCTTTCAGCTTTTCTACCGTATCAACACCAAAAATCAGCATTATCTTTTCACAAAATCTTTTTGACCTTAACTTAACCCACATTGAACTATATTCCTCTGCATAAATATAACAAATAGGAAACCATGTAAAATATGATGTAAGTTCTTCTAACCCCAGACCATTATACACCTGGTGCAAAAATAAATCGGCTTCAGCTAACTTTTTACCTGAATAAATAGGCAAATACTCCCTTTCATTGCATAAATAATGTCCTGTCAAAGTGAGTTTATTTTTGAGTTCTCCCGACAATGTTGGTTTGACTTTTTCTTCTAGAACATTAGAATAATGATAGAAACCATTGTAACTTACAGGGCGTATGTCGCTACCTACCGGAGACATACGTAGAAAGTATGTATGCACTAATAATTTATTAATATCTGAATATAGCTCAGCATGTAACATGTAAGTTACTGTGCAAACAAAGAGTTCCCAAATATGCACTCTAAAGATATCAAACAAATCAGGATTCACACTAAATGCATTCGGAACAAACGTTTGAACATTGTATAATGTATTATACATTTTTTCAAATGTATCAGCCATACTTTCTCCAAAGCAATCCGCTTTTAGCGCAACCTGTTTTAAATAATCTAAAAAGATGTTTCGGTACTCTTTTAATGAAACAAAATCTTCTAAATATGTATTCTCGTCAATTGTCTTCCTAAAAAAAGGGTTGAGAGCTTCAATATAAACATCAATAAATTCTTGAAGTGTAGTAGATTTCAACCTATTTACTGATATCCCTGCAACTCTCAATTCTGCTTCTTTCACTGGATACAATCCTGCTGGAGCTTCCTCATCAAGCCATTTAGGTCTACTACCAAGTTCTGGCTTTCTTCTTGCAGGCTTCTCATAAATATTTCTCAAAAGAGATTCATATTCTTTTTCATAATTATCACCCGTAAGGTCTTTATAAATTCTACTTTTCAAGTATGCTGGCATATATGGATCTCCGTTTTCATCTCTCTCCATAATCACAGGAATAAATTTTTCCTGTCTAGCATTCTGATAAACCTCAGCAGATATTATCGCAGTTTCGGTTCCTACACCACCTTGGCGCTTATCTGCTTTAGATGCATACCCCTTATCACAAATTATAAGAACTTTATCAATATCTGAGTTTGTCACACACTCTTCCATAAACATGTACTTATCTTGTCCATCTTTTAAATCCCAAATATCCAATTTAACATTTACGCCATCATGCATTAATTTCTGTGCCAATTCTTCAACACTTTGTTTAAACAATTCATTTGTCCATGAATAGGATATAAACACTTGCGGTATTCTGTCTAGCATTTTGTCTCCTCCTAGTTATTTCCTCTATTATTTACGTGCTACTAATTCTCAATTTCCTCTTAGTCTATTTAATTCTATCAACAAGATGTATAGAAAACTCATTCCAACAACTATCTCACATAATAATGCCGTGCTAGCCATTTCGTCACTCCATCCATCCCAGGAAAAACAGTTCTTTCATTCATATTCATCTGATCCAACATATCTCTTATACGCCATTTCAGACTTTTATCAATTACATACTTAATAGTATTGTCTGTAGTTTTTAAAAATTCCTCAATTCCTAACGCATCATCTCCATGCTCCATCTGCGATGGTATTACAGAAAAATATGAATACTGACTAACAATTCGCTGATCAATTGATAATGGTTCAATCAATGCCAACGCACTTGCTTTCATTTCTCCATCATATGTTTGTAGTACATCCGTATTTTCCGGAATCAACTTGTCCATCATATCTACAGTTAATAAATGCGCATTCTCATTTTTGAGTATCTTCTGATACCGATCAGGAAGTTTTTGATTCAGTTCTTCAATATCGATTCTCCACATTGCACAGTCATGATCCCCCATTGTATCTAGTGGCTCTCCACTTGTTGCAAAATGAAGCGCCACCAACACAGAATACGACCAGTCTAACAAACGAGTCGGAAGGCCATGATGTTGCCCAACTATCATTTGTCTCCATACAGATTCCCCTAACTTAGGATCCTCTATCGTTGCATACTTCGTAAAATTACGAAGTATAACTGGCTCCATTATGTCCTTCTTTTCCTTACAATTTCTTTGAAGTGTTGTTGCTAAATTAAAAGCTGAATTTGATAACCCTCTGTACAAATATGGAGATCTGTGTCGCTTAATTCCAGTTTCATATTTCTGATCCCAAATCAAGTCGCTTATTTGATTTATTTTCTCTATTTTAATTGTATCCATTCATAATTCTCCCTCTGCTTTATTTTCATTTATTTCATTGTCGAATTACTGTCGTACTAATTCACCTTATTACTCAATTCTCATATTACTAATTTGGAACGTTCCCTGATTCTGCTTAATCTCATCCGGATGTATAACAAAGCAAATCTCTGAAATTGTGCTTAACGCCATGCTATACATATCCTTCAACGGTATCCTCAAAAGATTCTCTCCTTTATTCAACACAAATTCAAACGTTTGAAGTATCATATTTAAATCTGAATACTTAAATTCCACAGATACTCCTGTTAATGAATCAGTTACATTATTAATACACACTACAAGCTGCGCATTCTCATTGGCATTCAGATATACTTCCAAATCCATTTTATCAATATATTTTAAAACAAAACTCAAAAATTTGGGATAAAGTGTTTGACTTCTTTCATATGGATTTAGATTAAAATCAATACTCACTTCTTCATTTGCAGCACGATATTTAATCAGATCTTCAGGTTTTAGTACAAAAACACTGTCGTCAAAGAATACCCCCATCCTTGCTGAATGCATCAAACTCTTTTCGGTCTTTCCTTCTGGGATATCTTTTTGTAATGTAACCGTATAACCAGAACCAGGCAATGCCCACTTTCCTATTGTTATTGTATTAACACCATCTTTACGATATTCTGAAGTATGCTTTTCATATGTATGCACATTAAATGAAGAAAATGTTCCTGTTTTTAACTTATACTTATTATCCTGATTTCCACTAATTATAATAGTTGTCAAAAAACTTCTACACGGAAAAACCAATTGATACACATGAAAAAATTGATTCACTGGTATTTTATGTGAAGTCTTATGTACAACTGTAATACTATTGCTATCATACACCAATGGCATTGCATTTCTTAAAAGATATGGAAACTGTCGATTTTCGTGAGTGCATTCAATTTCTGATACAATTTTATCGCGATAATCAACTCCATTTATTGTAAAGTCCTCATGTTTATAACTCTTAGCTTGCTCAAGTGTTTCAAACCTAGGCGAGGATGAATAATAATTTATATCATTTTTAACATTCAAAAATTCTATTCGAGTCGTTATTCCAACTCTCAATTGATCTCCAATAATTTCCAAAACGATTTCGCGATTAAAATTATCAATATACGTCTGTTTTGTAATACTGTGAAGTATTTTATCATCAATATTATCTACAAAATCATATGCCAAACGAATATCTTTATTTTTTCTGATTATTTCATATTCAACTTTTCTTTTTATATCAATAAGCGTCTGGATATTCATTTTTTCAATATCATCATTGCCACCCACCTCATTGTTTTTTATCCATCCTCTTCTTTGATTCGTCTCAAATTGCTTATGCAATGCTTGACTAACTTTCGTACACAGATCATCTGGATTTTTCCAAAACTCACTTGGATTTTCAACTAGTACCCTCTCGGTAAATTTCTTTAACAAAAACAATTTTTCTGGATCATCTTCAATATCGCTATTTGTTATTGCTGCATCTCTAGCCGCAACGAATGCTAATACTGGAATTTTCTTTTCCTTTGCATAATTATACTCTTTTTCTGTATAACTAATTCCATCCTTTGTCATTGAACCGTATCTACGCTTAATTACTAAGACATAATAATCTGAGCTATCAATAGTTCTTCTTATCTGTTCCCACTGCTCCACGTTATCTGCACTAAACATTTCCATTCCTATCGGAAAATGATAATCCTTCAGAATAGTTGCAACCAATTTAGCACGTTCTTCTTTTAAATCTTCATATGTTGAACTAATAAAAATCTGAAATTTCTTCTCCATCCATATTCTCCTTCCGTATTTTTCACCAAACTTTTATTTTTTCGAATTGTTCTACGCATTAATATTTACAATTCAATTTTTTGTTTCACAAACACATTCTAGCACAATGACTATCATCTTTCAAGCGACTTTGCACTTTCGTTTTAATTTACTCAAAATAAACTTTCTGCTTTGCAACAATAGTTGATTCTATACCAGAAAAGCAGAATTGTAGTCGTTAACTACTCACTCTGATGCTCTGCAAGATAATCCAAAAATGATGCATATCCAAATTTTCTCTTTCGTGCAATCATATTTGCCCATATGGTATTTCCCTGCGATTCATCGATATATCCAGCATCAAATGCCATTTTCATAATGTCACCTGTCGTAAGATGAGAAAGACCATATTCTGTAACATAGGCAGCTATATCTCTTATAAGAAGGTCGAGTAGACGCACCCCTTTCAAGGCACGCCCCTCTAAAAATCCGGACGTGCGGTTTTCCCGCATCCGGCTCCTTACGAAACGTATTGTTCAACATTTATCATTCGTATACACTAACATATGTCCTTGGAACTACCAACGGGTAATTCGTATCTATCATGTTTAGAAAGTTATTCCATGTATAGCTTAGGGCTTGGCTTCTTCGGTTTAGCCTCGATGTTATTTCTTTGATTGTTAGAGTGCGCATACTTCCTATCAGTCGGTGAACCTCCTTGCATTTCTTGGCAAACTTCTTCTTACTGGTTTTCCTCTTTACTCTGAACTTTCCGTTCCTTCCTTTGGAACAGTAGTGCGTAAAGCCAAGAAATGTAAAGATTTCTGCTGTATTCTTCTTTGGTTACCCCATCAATTCCTACTGCTTTATCTTCATCCATTTCCTCATGGCAACTCTTTAACCTTTCTTAAAATTCTCTAAAAGTTTCTCTTTCTGCTCCAGCTCCATCACTTTCTTTGTTTGACAGTTTTATTTTCTCTCTAAAACATCTACCAACTTCTTTATTTCTTTAGACTCTAGCAGACACCTCATTCTCTCTTTCCCTATTCTAAGCTCGGGTTTTCCGCACCTAATACTATTTGGATAATCTGATATACAGCAATCTTTGTACCAGCATTCGCCCATTGAAGATCCTTTTATCGACCACTTCTCATTTGCTGTAAGTTCTCCTGCTAATGATTTCATTACTCGTTCTGTCGAATATCGCTTAAATCCAGATAAATATCTCAATGTATTTTTATCAGCAATCTTTGCTAAATTAATGCTATGATTTTCCATTGCTGACAATAACACTTGTCTGATCTCAATCTTATCCCTCTTGCCTGTTCCTGTCCAACTTGCCAATTGATCAAACGCCAAAATCAGATACTCAAAACAAATCATATCCAGAATTACAACCTTCCCTTCAGATCTGCTCGCTATCGATTTTAATACCCGATATTTATTACGGATATCCTGATTATCAACTACATAATCAAACGCGATATAATACCTATTACTATCCGATATCTCCACCTCCGACAATGCGTCCAATATTCCTTGATTGCTTCCTTTACTTTCAACAACAAATTCACCGTCAAAAATCAACAGGTTCATCAATCTCCAGAAATGAAGTCCTGCCCCTATATCCTCTGTCCACAAATACCTCATCTCACACCTCGTCTTCCAGTGTTATCTGATTTTCATCAAACTTCAATACCTTAAAACTCTTATCCGACACATTAAGCCCATCACAGTTTCTTGAAAAAAGCATATACTGATTCGAGCACTCGAAATTGATAAATCTTCGATCCTCATCATCTATCAAGATATCTGCATTATCAATCACAATAAAACTATTTCTACACTGCATTAATGATTTTGAGAAATCGTCAGTCTTGTAATTGAACAATCGAATTGCTTGGTAATCTTCCGTTAATCTTAAATCCTCTAGCATTTCGTAGAGAACTGTTTTTCCTGTACCACTGTCTCCACCTACGAGTGTTATCCTGTCATCAAATATCAGATCATATGAAAACGGAGCCGCCTGAAATGCGATCCTATTATAAATCATTTTCTTCTCTCCTCTCATATTCCTTGCTCCACCATGCACTATATCCTCTGCTGCCTACTACTACATCCGAATCATTGAATCGAATTTGGGCATCATCTGGAATATCAGCTAACGATGGTCTAGACATATAAATCTTTATATGATCCATAGCAAATATAAATTTAAGCACATTGGGTCCACATTCCTCTACACACACTACTTTGTCCGGATGCTTGATAATATTAAGCAACGTCTTACAGCCTGACGACAAATTGCGAATTGTTCCCAATCCATATTTGGTTTCAATATGCTTATCTGTGGTCAATCTTGCCTCATCAACCTGCTGAATCAGTTTGACTTCCTTTTCAGACATTTCTTCATTTGCTGTATTTAAATTAAAATACAAATCATTTTTAAGAATCCAATTCTTTGAATTTTTCTTTTCTGTATAAATATCAATCATTTTATATCACTCCTTATTTCTTGAAAATTGATCTCATGTAATGTAAATATTCCTTTCAGCACAGAACTAATAGCAACCTCATCAGTAGGTCCTTCCACGATAACAAAAACAACCTTTTTAGCTCTCGACATTACCTTCTACCGCCTTTCCAGCACGCCGCGGGGGCACGCACCAGGCACCGGCAACAAATAAATACCAACTCTTGAGAAAATTTAAAAATCGTTCAATTCTCTCATATTGTTTCATCGCTCCTAGCGTAACAATTCAAAGCTTTCGAATGTCTGTCAATTCCACTTCTATTTTTTCACCACTAACACTGCGGCCTGTATCATCTGCTCCGCCTTCTTTTCCCTCATAGGCATATCCTTTTCCATTTTGAAGAAATAAAAATGAAAGCGGTCATCCAACTTTTGCTACTCTCTGGCGAAGACGTTCTTCTTTTACATATGGGCGTCCCATATTATCCTCATCAATCTCAAGTTCATACGTGATTGGTCTTGTATTGCTGCTTTCTCTATAATATAATTCAAATTTTATCGGTTCTGTACTTCCCTGTGAACGAATCTGCTGAAAGCCGCTTCGATTTTTTGCATCACAGGCTGCCATAACACATTCTTCAAGTAATTTGAGATAGAAAAATATAAAGCTTGATACTATTGAAGGCAAACACAACATTATTGTCATTTTACTATGGTAGGTCTCAATTACCCCTCCGTCTGTGCCTTCGGCACAGCCACCTTCCCTTTCAGGTGAGGCTGTGGCAATATGACATTTCACTTGAAACGATATCCTTTCAGGGGAGGCTGTCGCTCACCAATATTTTCTATATTAACTTCTACTCATCTCCATCTTTTTCATCATTTCTAACAGAAAATATTAGTGTTCTGCCAGATATTCAGAAAATGTTGCGTACCCTAATTTTCTCCGCCGCGCAATCATATTTTTCCAAATAGTATTTCCTTGTTCTTCATTGATATATCCAGCATCGAATGCCATTTTCATTATATCACCTGTTGTAACATGAGTAAGTCCATATTCCCTGACATATATTGATATATCTTTCAAATTATTACTGGCGAGAATCCCTTGCTTCTCTTTTGCTAACGCAATAGAGGCAGCTTCTCCACGGCCTATAATTTTATGTCCGGGTTCTGGATTATTCGTAAGCTGTCTATACAGTTCATATGTATCTGTCCCTGTCATAATAGTCTCAACTATTGCCTCTTTGTTTTCAATCATTATATCAATCTGTGCTTTTAAACCCTTAACATGATTGACACCAGGATGAGATAGTTCGCTATATACTTCCTTTGGAATAATAATTCTTCCCGGAAATAACTTTGAAAGGATACTCTCATTGTCAACCCAAAGGAATGCCGAAATACAGTCAGTATCGAAGAATAATGGCTCAGTCAATTACCTCACCACCCTCCTCAATACCGTACACAAGATCATCTCGAAAGGCATCCAATAGTAATTCCTCATATTTTCCATTTGAAATAATTTCTTTATTTAATAGCTGCTCTGCCTGATCAATATAATGACCATACGTATAATACTGTTTTTTCTCTGGTAAGGGACGATACAAAGCTGAATAAAATCCCATTTCCTCTGCTTTCCTTCTGACACCAGTATTCAATATTGCATCTAATTCATTTTTATTTATATAACGTCCATGCCCACAATGGTTTAATTGATAGACAGCCGCCTGATGACTTACTCCAAAATACTGTTCGATCCTAATAATATCTTGAATAGTAAGTTTATCTATTTTATCTGCATGTTTTTCCAGAAGGCTGTCTGCTTTATCTACCAATGCCGCGCGCGGCATTAAAAAATACGCCGCAAATGCATCCGCATTCTTTTCAATTTCACTTCCTGAACCAATCTGTTTTGCACAAATAGCCCTCATATTATCGTCATAAAACAAATGATAAAATTCATGTGCTAGAGAAAATCTCCGACGCCCTAATGTCATGGATGAGTTCAATGCAATCGTATATCTTTCATCAGACCCCTTTATACACATTCCACTAAGTTTATTTCCCATTGGATAATATACAATTGTCAATTTTTCAATTTCCTGCGCCAATGAAAAAATATCAACAGGCGAATTGTTATCCTCACCTAGCCTTTTTCTTAAACGTTCTGCTTTTGTCATCAAATCTGCGTAATCAATCATTCGTTTGCCTCTTTCAATAATTTTCCCATAACTTCTGAATTAAGTGCAATTCGGTTAATAACACTAATGGTCTCCATATCCTCATTTGTGAGATCATTCGCTCTGAAAGCAACTGATAACTCAGATGCTTCAATTACATTACTTTCCATATCATTGACGGAAATTCCAAACAAACATGCAAGTTTTTCTAGCATATCAGCAGATAACGTGCGTTCACCCTTCTCAACTTTTGAAATTAAACTCTGGTCAACATTGAGAAAGCGAGCAATACTAGTCTGGCTAAAACCCATTTTATCTCTAAGTGCTTTAATGTTTTCTCCAATAAATTTTTCATTCATCATATCAGTATTCCTCCTTTTGCTTTACTTATATTATATCCTTATTTTGTCATAATTTCAACTGGTTTTGCATCAGAAAATATGACATTCTCAAGTAAAACACTATAAATTAAAAGACCGCTTCCACCATGCTTTCACACAGCTTCTGCGGTCTTTCTCTTATCTTGTCTTAATCATGCAGCGCGTCGTCTTTTCCGACTACAATCCATATATCGTAGGAATCAAATTTCTTCTGGCTGTCTGGTATCTTCACGTTTGTATCGGCATTAGGGTCGGCACTATCAAGTCCTTCCTCACGGTATTCCGCATTTGGGAAAAGGTCATATACGCCTTTCGGTGCATTTCCACCTGCTGTCACATAGACAACGGTGTGATCATTAATCTCTCCCTTATAATCTGCCATTACAACATTTGTGAAACCCTTTCCCTGAAGGAAGCGCTTCCAGTAAGCAGCAACACCAGCTTTGCCGGTTCCATTTAACACAATAATCCGTGGGTTCTCTGCAGAAAATAAATCTGCTTCTGTACTTTTAGCTGACTCTGATGCGATACTTTGTGACTCTGTCTCGCTCTTCGTCTCTGACTCACTTTCCAGATGACTTTCAGTCTCAGATTCCGACTCAATCTCGGTCTGAGTGTCTGTCTGAACCTCTGGCGTACTGCTTTCTGCCTCGCTTATTGTCTCGCTCTCTGGCTCCTCTGGCACAGTTACCTGCACCACATCCTTAGTTGCCGCTTCCTTACTTTCTAACACTCTTATGTACTCCTGACGTTCCTTTGCCTGTGAACGGGAGTAGTAAAACAGGTAGCCCATACCGCAAAGCAGTACCAGTACAACCAGTACATACAAAAACGCATGCACACCTGAATTATCCTGCTTACGTCGTCTATTGCCTGCCATTAAAAAACTCCTTTGTCATTCACAATTACTTTGCAGCAGAAGTAGACTCAGCCTCAGTAGCTTCCTCTGTAGCTACTTCAGTCTCAACTTCAGTTGCTTCCTCTGTAGCTGCCTCAGAAGTCTCCTCTTCCTCGTCGATTACGGTGATATCCTCATCTTGGATTACCTTAGTTAAAACAGTGAACGGTCCAAGGTTCTCGAAGGTAACAGTCAGCTCACCAGTCTTTGGATCAAATGCGTCTAACTCTAAGTACTTCTTCTCCTTGGTCTCTGGGTCAACTGTCATGATAACAATGTCTTCCTCGTCCATATCAACAGTAGCCTCGCAGGTAAAGCTTACCTGTGCATTGCCATCCATATCGTAGGAAATCTTGTCCAGATCCTCGATTGCCAGATCAACAAAGGAAGTCAGTGCCTCATACTGCTGCGGCAGAATCTCGTTGTCCTTGTTGGTCTTCTGTACTTCGTCCTCTAACTCAGCCTTGGTTGCGATGGTGAATGGTCCAACATGATCAAAAGTAGCGGTGATTGCACCGGTCTCTGGATCAAACTCATCCGGCTCAACATAGGAGATGGTTCCATCCTCTGGATTAACAACTACAAATACCAGATCCTCTGTGTTCATGCCCTTTAATGCATCAAATGTCATTGTCATGGTGAACTCGCCGGTCTCCTTAATCTGAAGCTCCTTAGAATCATCTACTAACATATCAGCGAATGCGAACATTGCCTTGTACTCGCTTAAGTTGATGGTGTTCTCTTTGTTGGTGGCTACTTCGGTAGTCTCGACATCCTCAGCTTTTAATGCTTCCTTTAACTCCTTAACGATGACACTTGGTAAGCTCGTATACAGATCAATGATCCTCGCTGCCCTGTCCGTAATATGCATTTGCACCATGCTTACGGAAATAGTGCTTGTCGAGCAGATACTGTTGAACACGCTTGGTTCTCGGGTTTAAGGTCATTGTGTTATAAGCCATCTCAGCAACCTTATCGAGAACAACTGCATTATATACTGCTCCTGCCGGTGTGCGTCCCCATGCAAATGGTCCGTGATTCTTTACTACTACACCTGGAACTGCCATCGGATCCTTTCCTGCAAAGGTCTCAACGATAACATTACCAGTATTTAGCTCGTATGCTTCCTCGATCTCCTGTGCAGTCAAATCTCTGGTGCACGGAATATCACCATAGAAATAATCGGCATGTGTGGTACCAAATGCCGGAATGTCAAGTCCTGCCTGTGCGAATGTAACACCATAAGTAGAATGCGTATGTACAACGCCTCCTGTCTCTGGAAATGCCTTGTAGATGACAAGATGTGTCGGTGTGTCTGATGATGGCTTATACTTGCCCTCGACTACATTGCCTTCCATGTCTACTACAACCATATCTTCCCATGTCATAGTCGCATAGTCGACACCGCTTGGCTTAATTACAACAAGACCCTTTTCGCGGTCAATTCCGCTGACATTGCCCCATGTATAAATAACCATACCCTTAGCAACAAGATCCATGTTTGCTTCGTAAACTTCTTTTTTCAGCTGTTCTAACATCTTTCTCCTCCTGTCTTTATGCGTCTTTTGGCGTAAATATACAGCTAATTATAATTATGCTACTTTTGGCACATTCTGTCAATATTGCTGAAGTTTTCTGCTCAAAAAAAGATATCCATTCCCTTTGCGCTGTGTCCCTCTAAGGCGAAATGGATATCTCTTTAATTTTCGCATATTGCTAATGTTCTGTCAAGTTAGAAATCGGCTAATTTTCTTGTTTTTCTTACCATAAATCAGCCAGATCATAAATCAGCTTTTCTGTCTTGTCCCATCCAAGGCATGGATCGGTGATGGATTTTCCATAACAGTGTTCTTCTACCTTCTGGCTGCCATCCTCTAAATAACTTTCGATCATGAGTCCCTTTACAAACTTATGAAGATCTGGTGATACGTGGCAGCTGTGCATAACGTCTTTGCTGATTCGAATCTGCTCTTCGTACTGCTTTCCGGAGTTTGAATGGTTTGTATCTACGATTACTCCCATGTTTGGCAGATTTCTCTTTTGATACTGCTCGTAGAGATTTCTGATATCCTCATAGTGATAATTTGGCATGTTGTTTCCAAATTTATCGACATAGCCGCGAAGGATTGCATGGGTATATGGATTACCATGGCTCTTGACCTCCCAGCCTCTGTAGAGGAAGGTGTGGCTGTTTTGTGCTGCCACGATGGAATTTAACATGACGCTGATGTCACCGCCTGTAGGGTTTTTCATGCCGACAGGAATCTCAAGTCCTGATGCTGTAAGACGATGCTGTTGGTTTTCTACTGAACGTGCACCTACGGCAACATATGAAAGAAGATCTGACAGATAACGATGATTTTCCGGATAGAGCATTTCGTCTGCACATGTAAAGCCAGTCTCTTCGATTGCACGCTTATGCATCTCACGGATTGCGATGATGCCTTTTAACATATCTTCTTTTTTCTCCGGGTCTGGCTGATGAAGCATGCCCTTGTAACCTGTACCTACTGTACGCGGCTTATTTGTATAGATACGCGGGATGATAAAGATCTTATCCTTTACCTTTTCCTGTACGTTTACTAAGCGTCCAATATATTCTAATACGGCATCTTCTCTGTCAGCTGAGCATGGTCCGATGACGAGGATCAGCTTATCGTTTTTGCCTTCGAAGATGGCGCGGATCTCTGCGTCTCTTTCTGCTTTGATTTTCTGGATTTTATCGCTGGCAGGAAATTCTTCCTTTAACTCCTTTGGAGTCGGAAGCTTTCTGTAAAATTCCATGTTCATAGTGGTGGTCTCCTTTTTCTTTGTCTTGCCCGTTTTTGCTTTTACGCGTTGGCGCTTTCAAGTATTAAAGTTTATCACATTTTTCCACAAAAAGCAACCCCCATTTTCTCAGGCAGACCAGACTCCGTTAGCATCAAAATAATAATATCTTCCATCAATCACTTGCCAGCCAGTAACCATCTTTCCACTTAGCTGCATATAGTACCAGGCGCCACCAACATTTTGCCAGTTGGTTGTCATAGCTCCTGACGCATCAAAGTAATAATAGCTTCCATCAATCACTTGCCAGCCAGTAACCATCTTTCCACCTGGCTGCATATAGTACCAGATGCCGCCAAGATTTTTCCAGCCGGTCACCATCTCTCCAGATGCTTCAAAATAATAATAGCAGCCATCTACCACATACCAGCTAGTTGCCATAACTCCTGATGGTGTGATGTAGTACCAATAACCGTTACTCTGCACCCATGTAGAAGTGGTCATATAACCATTATACTCAAGGTAATACCAAGCACCATTAATCTTAGTAAAATCACTTCCTGCTTTTCCGTTGCCATCATAATAATACCAACTGCCATCGCTGTCATTATACCAGCCAGTAATCATGTAACCATCGGAATTAAAACGATACCAAGAGTCATTAATCAATTTTACCGTATCAGTACACATCTTTCCGTTCTCATCCAGATAATATGTATGACCGCCATCGACTAAAAACTCATTCTTTATCATGGTATTATTTCTAAAATAATACCAACCATCTGTCATTCTCTTCCAACCATTTGATGGCTGACCCTGCGTACTGGAAAGCACACCATCTGCCCCAAAATAATACATAATTCCACCAATGGATACCGAGTAATTTGTACACATACGACCATCAGATGCCAGATAATAGGTTGCTGAACCAATTGTAGTTATACCAGATACTGCTTTTCCATCAGAGCCATAATAATACCAAACATTATCACTATCCAAATACCAGCCTGTTACCATCTTGCCACTCGCATCAAACTGATACCAGTTGTTTATACCAGATGCCCAGTCATGTACCATACGTCTCTCACCTGTGACCATTTTTCCAATTTCAAAATAGTAGGTTTCGTTTCCAATAGTCTTTAATCCACCACACAATTCGCCATTTTCCACATAATACCAATCACTACCAAACAGCAACCATCCATCAGAAATGCCACCTCTCTGACTCGCAAGCGCACCATCTGATCCAAAATAGTAGAATATGCCATTTTCTACAGCTACAAAGTCGGTTCTCATATAACCATAGAAATAATAGGTAACACCATTAACTGTTGTAAGACCATTTGCCTTTACTCCACCCTTTAGCGGATCATAGTAAAAATACGGTGCATCTGCGCTCTCGCGGTACCAGCCTGTAACCATATGGCCATTCGCATCGAGCAGGTATTCACCCTCTTGCATATAAATACTGCCGGTCTGCTTTATACCATTTATGTAGTAGCACCAATACCCCCCTTCCATAACCCAGCCAGTTGTGCCGCTTACATAGGTATTATTTGGATCAATCTCAATTGTTTCCTCGTCCTCGATCATTACCTGCTCCTGCGTATCAGTTACACTGCTAGCATAAGCATCCACCGCCGCTGCCGAAAGACTAAACGCAACTGCCGCCATCGCAACAGTTAACTGTCTATTTTTTTTCTTTGTATGCCTCATTGATTGCTCTCCCTTCCTATTACAAATTGATCTATTATCATTATAATCGCAATCAATAGCCTCTTCAAGTCTATTTTTTAAGATATTGCTTAGCATCCTTTAAAAAGCTTACTACAATGAGGATCATTACAAAACCAATCGGAAATGCTGCGATAATGCTGACAGACTGTAGATTGCTCATGGAACTCTGTGCAAACACCAGTGCAATCGGGAGAAGCACCAACAGAATACACCACATAAACTGGATCAGCTTGTGCGGCTGCTCATTTGCACCGAGACGATGATAGCTATAGCAAGAAGCTGTCAATGCAATAGAATCAAAAGAAGTCGCATAGAATGCAATCATCGTTACAAGCACAAGAACCAGCACGAATGGTGCGCACGGAAGTGTTCCGATAATATCGGTAATAAGGCCATATGCATCGCCTGTCTCAATATAGGTTGCCAAAAAATCAGCTGCACCACTCATCTGTTTTCCAAGAGAATAGTTGCCAAGGATGATGAAACTCATGATGGTAGATCCAATACCGAATACATATCCACCTAAAATGGTCTGACGCACAGTTCGGCCTCTCGAAATATTTCCGATGAAGAATGGTGCTGCCACGCACCATACCATCCAGTATGCCCAATAGTAGATCGTCCAGTTCTGTGGGAAAGAAGTAGTACGTTGTGGGTCAGTTGCAGTGGCAAGTGTGAAGAAGTTCTGAACCATTCTTCCAATTGCAGAAAATCCAGTTTCAATTATGTATTTTGTCTCACCACCAAATAAGAGGACATAAATCAATAAGCCAAAGAACAGATAAATACAGGCATTTGCCAACACACTAATTCCCTTAAAGCCATGAAGAAGTGAGTATGTATAAATAACACAAGTGATTACAATAATCACAATTGTAACAGCAGTCTCATTTAGCTGCACACCAAACAAAGTGTTAATGATTTTTGCCATAAGCGGGGTAGCCACACTGAATGTAGTAGCAGTTCCAGCAAGAAGCGCAAATACAGCGAGCAAATCGATGATTCGTCCAGCAATACCATCAGTATGCTTTCCAAGAATCGGGCGACATGCCTCGGAATATTTCTGACGGTCTCTTTTGCGCACATGCAGCATAAAACCAAACGCTGCTGCCAGCACCAGATAAAATCCCCACGGAATCAGGCTCCAATGGAAAATTGGGTAAACACTTGCCCAGTCCTGAATGCTTCCCATTTCTGCGATATGAGGATCGGTCGCATACATAAACCACTCAGAAAAAGAGTAAAACAAAATATCAGCTGCAAGACCGCAGGTAAACATCATTGATCCCCAGGCAAAGAAGGAGTATTTTGGCTTTTCGTCCTTCTCACCAAGAACAATCGTACCATATTTGGAACAAGCAATATAGATGGAAAGTAAAAAGATGCCAAGTCCGATAATCAGGTAATAGGTTCCCATGGTGTCACCAAAGAAAAAACGAATTTTACTTAATACTTCGTTAGACTGTGACGGCGCCACAAAAAACACGATGCACAATACAACTACAATAATGAGTGGAAGTAGTGTGATAAGCCAATCAATTTTCTTTTTTTCATTTTTCATAATAATATTCCCCTCTCTTTTTACTGGTTTTCCAGATAATTCTTGTAGGACGGATCGAGCGCAACAAGTTCACTTAAGTTGTCGATCTCAATGATATCTCGATACTCCATCGGATGAATTCCAAGTTTGTACTCATCCGGGTAGCAAAACATTGCAACATCATCCCAGTAGATCTGACGATTCTTCTTTTCTTCAAACTCAATCTCAAGATGACGTTTTAATTTAGCACCGTCTTCTTTATTCCAACGTGAAATGCTAAACAGCTGCCAACCATGTTCTCCACCATTTCTGCCACAGTGTGTAACAACACCATTTTCCACGGTAAGAAGCCACTCGTCAGTCTTTCCCTCACACCAGACGCAGTTGTAACCAGACCGTTCAAACTCTGGCGTTAAAATCGTCGGATTGTAAATGATTTGATCACCATCAAGGATAATTACGTCCTCAAGATGCTCTCTTGCTGCATACAGGGAAGAAATATTATTGCAGGTTTCATATAGCATGTTTTCGATCAATACAACTCCTGGATACTGCTTTGGCAGCTCTGCAAATGCCTCCTTTAAATAGCCGACTACAATATAGATTTCAGTGATTCCATTTTGATGAAGTCCCGAAATTACTGTATCGATCATTCGCACTCCATTTACTTTGATTAGTGGCTTTGGCGTATGTAAACTGACTGGTTGCATACGTTTTCCAATTCCTGCTGCCATGATGATGGCTCTTTTTACTTTATGCATAGTATCTCCCTCTTTTTCATTTCATTACTGGATATTTATAATCTCTTCAGATGCAATACGATAATATTCTTTTGCAAAACGATACTGACGTAGGCTGTACTCACCAAACTCCACGCCAAGACTTCGCTTGTACTCACACCAATTGCTCCAAAGAAGACCACAGACAGCAATATAGCAATATATCTTGATGCGTGTTTCTTTCGGACATTCCCCATCAAAATAGATAGAAATCAAACGATCAACCTGACGCTTATTATACATTGAATAGATACAGAACATTGCGATGTCAACATGTGGATCCTGCATACCAGCATACTCCCAGTCGGTTAGCTGAAGCTGTTCACCATCTGCCCCTGAATAGAATAAAAAATTATCTGGAACAGCATCAATATGAGTTAACACCTTCTTCCCTGCATTTGCCTCTATATAGGGCTTCAGCGACAAAACATTTTCTTTTGTCTTCTCATAATCCCGATAGATTGATGGTGCACCCTCCCATAGACTCTCATAAAACGCAATCTGCTTAAAAATGTCAAACTCATGATCAACTGTAAGTTCCATCTGATGAAATTTTTTCAACAGCTTCATGCATTTCTTCAGATCACTTACGTTTAATGGATCACATGGACGAACTCCCTCTAAAAATGCGGTAATCTTGTAGCCGTTTGCTGGATTAATGTAAACTGGATCATCACAAATGCCTTTTCCAGAAATTGCACGATACACATCGGCTTCTTCCTTGCGGCTAATCAACTGTGAGGTGCCTTCTCCCGGAATACGCATGATATACTTTTTGCCCTTGCATGAGAACAAAAATGAACGATTGGTCATGCCTTTTTTTAGAACAGAAATCTCGACGATCTCTTTTGGATCGGCCTGCAGCTGTTTTGCAATGACAGCGATCGCATCGGATTTTAGCTGTTCAGAATCGCTATCTAAGTCTCGCAGCTGCTCGTAGGTGTTTATCTCAACAACATCGCATGCATGGACAACACGCGCCGCCACAATCATACGATCTTTCTTGTAAAGAGCCTCTTCCCAGAAGGAATCATCATATGCCGCTTTTTCGACTAGCTGTACAATCCGTTCTGTCACAAGCGCTGCATCTTCTGCCGTCAGATAGGCAATGCCAATCATAGCATTTCCTGCCGTCTGCGATGTGCGCACAAGCTCCATCTTTCGATTGACACGAACATCACTCTGCTCATCTACCAGATCACTGACCATATACCAGGAATACAGCTCAGCTGTGCGAAATGGGTTCTTGTCACACCAGATATCACATGGAACAACATACGCATTCGCGAGATGGTCTGATACCAATTTCATAGAATGCAGGTTATTTTTTCCAGCATACTCTGTATTGATTACAAGCTCTACTCCAAATTCGTCAATCAAATATTCAAACTGCTCCTTCATAAAACCGACAACGACGTAGATTTTTTTTATTCCTACCTCGTGCAGCTGGCGAATCAAACGCTCAATCAGATACTCGCCATTTACCTGTAAAAAAGCCTTCGATGATTCAAGATTAATCGGCACCATACGCATACCAAATCCCGCTGCAAGAATAATAGCCTGCTTTGGTGCCTTATCTGCAAATTCATTCTCAGCCTTCTTTGTCAATCGAATATTATCGTCAATATATCCTTCCTTTAGCAGCTGACGCAGCGAACGGTTTACAATTCCAAGCGAATGACCACTTAGATCCGATAATACACGCTGATTGATATATGGCTCTGCGTGAAGCGCCTCTAAAATATCGCATTCTTGTTTGTTCATATTATTTGTCCTTTCTATTTTCGTGAACAAATTGGTTTTAAATTACGGTTACAGACTACCATCATTCGTTTATCGGCCTGTAACCGCAATACGGTTGTAAGCATATCTCTTTTTTGTCTTCTTGTCAATACTAATTTCAAAACTAATCAACGGATGATAATAAAACACCAAATTGGCAGTCATATTCTTCGTTTGCCCATTCGATTATGCGGCCGTCTCTTTTTCGTGTGAGCTGAAGAAATAATTTTGTTTGCTGTGATTTCTGCGTCCATACTTCTTTCGGAATGTGACATTCTATAACAGTATCTGTGCCGCTGTTCCATGTGCTCGGATCACTTTTGATTTCGAAGGCTCTGATGTTTTTGTTGTTTTTTGTAAGAATCAGTCTGCAAACTACCTCTTCGCACATATTGGCAAAGCCGGTATTTTTAATTGTGAATGTAATGACGTTTTCAGAGATCTGGTTTTGTGTATCTTGTGTCTGCTTTTTCTTTTCCGGACTGACACATGATATCTTAACCTGTGTGACAGTAAATCGGTATCCCATATGACGTCCAATATAGTCATATTCGCTTATCTCTTCGCCATTCCACATAATACGATGTGCCTTCCAGTCATCTAGTACTTCTTTACTGTAGATACTATTTAGGTAGCTGACATGCATCTTTGCAAGGTCTGCCACTACCTGATTCCAGTCAAGTGTCCTTTGTGGGTAATCTGTATTGCCTGGGCTTTCTGATACCGTGTTCATCCCGCCAAGCACCTCTCCTCCGCAAAAGCTTTGCTGCATAAAGCTTTGCTGCCATGAAAGCTCGTCTTCACGTGCCCAAGGTGTCTTTTCTCTTTCGCTGTTTTCAGACAATGCACTTTTGCGTATTGTGCCGTATGTGCCTAGATCTGTCTCTGAGCCAAATATAGCGTCATTAAAGAGTGTGAAGTTTGTATTAGATGCTGTCTTTTGGCAGCTAAGCTGCCTTAATTGTACCGGCTTTCTGACTGCGATAGGGCAACTGCCTTTAGTGGCCTCTAAAAATGTATCAGATAGTTCTTTCATTCGTGCTTCACTTAGAAATTTGGAGCCATGCATCTCGCCCCAGCTGCCGACAAAAAGTCCCTGATGAACTAGAATCTTTCCAGGCAGACTCTCCTTTTTGCTCATGTGCTCACATATGATGCTTCCTAACTGCTTCATGTGACTTTTGACGATTTTGATTGATGATGGCTCATTTTCCATTCCTCGTCCGTTTGTATCGTAGACGATGCGAAGGATTATTCCTTTGTCATGCTGCTCAAAGAAGGTGAGGATACTAGAAAAATATTCAAGTGCTTCTTTTGGAATTTGCTCACAGCCACGAAACGCATGAATATCAATGAGAAGAAGAACAAGTTCTTCTTCCTCACAATCTATGTAAAGAAAGTTTTCTTTTGAGAGATCAAAGGTGTAAATATGATACCAGCCACAGCCTGGATTTTTAAGAGCACGCGTGCTCTCTTTTAGTTGTATGTCTGCGTCTTTGTTTTTGTCAAAGGCAAGATGTTTTTTCAGCCATTTTATCACTTTCTTTCCCCCGGATATCTTTTTTTCCATGAAGAAGGATACCATACTTACTTTTTTTAATCAACAAATTATGATTTTAATTATGCTATTTATAAAAAAAGGATAAAATATGTTAAGTTTAGATTAAATTCACACCTTGTCGTTTGATTTTTTTTGTGATACGCTTAGCAGGATAAAAATTTCTTTATCACATTTATCATTGACAGAGGCTGGGAGGTTATTATGGAATTGACTTCAGACGAATTTTTTGAGAGGCTGCTGTTATCTTACAGCGACTACTTTGACATCATCCGTGATACCTCTTACAAGGATCTTTCAGTTGCGGCTGAGGCTGCTTTTCATTCTTTTTCTGAAAAGTATGTCTTGGTCAAAAAAGCTCAGCTGTGGGCCGCTGAAGCTCACGAATATGTCTTCTTTATACGAACTGGCCATTTGGATGAGGAGACTTTTCGCACTTACAACGATGCACTGCTTGAGGAAGGCTTGTCACGTGTGGAACCGAAAAAGGACCACATGTACACCTATGTGTCTGTCGTTTTTCTGGCAGAGTCTATAGCCCCTGAAGTGCCTAAGCTTATTAAAAAGACACGCTGTCACAGAGACTATCGCATGTCGCTTTATGGTTGGATGGATTACCGTATCGCAGCATATGACTGTACTTCGAAAAGGATTTACACAAACTGGGCGGGACGACCGCTAAAGCAGACCCTCCTCTCTGTCACTAAAAAAAGGAGGAAACACAAATGAACGCAGTTGTACTTCTCGTAGTAGGCGTTGCCATTTTAGTTGCTGGTTACATCTTCTATGGCGGATGGCTGGCAAAGCAGTGGGGACTTGGTGAGAATAAGGAAGAGACTCCTGCTCACACAATGGAGGATGGTCAGGATTATGTTCCGGCTAAGGCTCCTGTCCTTATGGGACATCACTTTTCATCTATCGCTGGTGCAGGACCTATAAACGGACCTATTCAGGCCGCTGTTTTTGGCTGGATTCCTGTTATGCTGTGGGTTTTGATCGGCGGTATCTTCTTCGGTGCTACTCATGACTTTGGTGCATTATTTGCATCCTTAAGAAATAAGGGCCAGTCAATCGGTGAGATCATCGAAACTTCTATTGGCAAGCGTGCAAAGAGACTTTTCTTAACATTTGCTTACCTGACACTTATTCTTGTTGTAGCTGCATTTGCTTCTATCGTTGCAAATACTTTTAAAGCTACATACACCGCTGATGGTGCAGTTGATGTTGCAGCCAGCTCCGCAAATGCTTCTACTGCTATGATTTCTATTCTGTTTATCTTAGTCGCCATTGCTTTTGGTTTCTTTGTTTACAGAAAAAATGTACATATCGCAATCGCTACTGTAATCGGTGTTGCTGTTATCATTGCATGTATGGCAATTGGTCTTAACTGGCATCCGCTTTATTTAAGCGGTGATACATGGATGATCATTGTTGGTATCTATATTGCTATCGCATCTGTTACACCTGTATGGATTTTACTTCAGCCAAGAGATTATTTAAGCTCTTTCTTACTGTATGGCATGATGATCGTCGCTGTTATTGGAATCTTCGGTGCTCATCCGACTATTGATATTCCGGCTTTTACCAGCTTCGTTGATAAGGGTACTGTTGGTTCTGGTGTTTCTCTTGGAACTATGTTCCCGGCATTGTTTGTTACTATTGCATGTGGTGCAATCTCTGGTTTCCATTCATTAGTTGCTTCTGGTACTACTTCTAAGCAGCTTGATAAGGAAAATGATGCTCTTCCGATTGCATACGGCGGCATGTTAATTGAGTGTGTACTTGCAATCATCTCTGTATGTGCTGTTGGCTATATCTGGAGTGAGTATGTTCCAGGCGGAATCGTAACTCCTACCGCTGTATTTGCTACTGGTATCTCACGTATGTGCGCAAAGATTCCATTTTTAGCTGGTGCAGAGAGTGTTATCTACTCACTGTTAATCCTTGCTGTTTCTGCATTCTGTCTGACTTCACTTGATACTGCAACTCGTCTTGCTAGATATATGTTCCAGGAGTTCTGGTTAGCACCTGGTGAGACATACAAGGACGCTACAGGCATTAAGAGAGTTTTAACAGATCCATATTTTGCTACAATTATTACAGTAGTTCTTGGCATTGCACTTGGTATGACAGGTTATGCAAAGATTTGGGCATTGTTTGGTGCATCCAACCAGCTGCTTGCTGCACTTGGTCTGTTAGCTGTAGCTGCATGGCTTGGCAAAGTCGGCAAAAACAATAAGATGCTCATCTTCCCAATGGCATTTATGCTTATCGTAACAGTAATCTCACTTCTTCAGACCATCTACGCAAACGTCACAAACGCAGTCGATATGTGGAGCTGGATCCGTGCAATAATCGGAAGCTTACTTGTTCTTCTGTCACTCGTTCTTGCAAAAGAAGGCTGCCAGACATTGTTCAAGAAGAAGGCGTAATTGCTTCGTGTATGTTAAAAAAAGACCTCCCGAGGGAGGTCTTTTTTGTATTACAAATTACTTCTTGATTAACAAGCTCTTTCCTGTCATTTCTTTTGGCTGTTTCATTCCCATCAGCTCGATCAGTGTCGGTGCGATATCTGCTAAGCAGCCGCCTTCGCGTAAGGTGTACTTTGGATCTGCATTTACAAGGATGAACGGTACTGGGTTTGTTGTATGAGCGGTGAATGGCTCGCCTGTCTCATAGTCGATTAACTGCTCTGCGTTTCCGTGGTCTGCACAGATGAAGAGCTGTCCGTTTACTTCCTTGATTGCTGCTACTGCCTTTCCTACGCACTCGTCTACTGTCTCTACTGCCTTGATTGCTGCAGCCTGTACACCAGTATGACCTACCATATCCGGGTTTGCGAAGTTGATGATGATCACGTCATATTTCTCTGACTTGATTGCCTCTACAAGCTTATCGCATACCTGATATGCGCTCATCTCTGGCTGTAAATCGTATGTTGCAACCTTCGGGGACTTTACAAGGATACGATCCTCGCCCTCGTTTGGCTGCTCTACACCGCCATTGAAGAAGAAGGTAACGTGTGCATACTTCTCGGTCTCTGCGATTCTTGCCTGCTTTAAGCCATTCTCTGCTAAAAACTCACCGAAGGTATGGGTGATTTCTTCCTTATTGAATGCTACAAGCTTGTTCGGGATTGTTGTATCGTAATCGGTGAAGCAAACGTAGGTTACGTCTGGTCTTGCCGGTCCACGATCAAATCCTGTAAACTCGTTGTCGCAGAATACGTGTGTCATCTCTCTTGCACGGTCTGGGCGGAAGTTGAAGAAGATTACGGAATCCTTATCCTGAATCTTGCCTACTGCCTCGCCGTCCTTTGCTACTACTGTCGGTACAACGAACTCGTCTGTAACACCCTCATCGTAGGATGCCTGAATTGCGCATGCGCCGCACTTTGCCTGCTTGCCCTCGCCGAAACGAAGTGCACGGTAAGCCTTCTCGACACGATCCCAACGGTTATCTCTATCCATTGCGTAATAACGACCCATAACGGATGCTACCTGACCTACGCCAAGCTCTTCGCACTTGTCCATAAGTGCAGTTACATATTCCTTGCCTGATGCCGGCGGTGTGTCACGGCCGTCTAAGAAGCAGTGAATAAATACCTTGTCTAAGCCCTGACGCTTTGCAAACTCAAGCAGACCATAGATGTGGTTGATGTGGCTATGAACACCGCCATCTGATACAAGACCCATCAAGTGAAGTGCTGAACCATTCTCCTTGCAGTTCTTCGCTGCTGCGAGGAATGCCTCGTTTTCAAAGAAATCGCCGTCCTGAATGGACTTTGTAATGCGGGTCAGCTCCTGATATACGATGCGGCCTGCACCCATATTTAAATGACCTACCTCGGAGTTACCCATCTGGCCTTCTGGAAGACCTACTGCCATTCCGCTTGCCTGTCCCTCTACGAATGGGCAGTTTGCCATCAGATCGTCCATAACAGGTGTATTTGCCTGCTTTACAGCATTGCCTTCTACTTTGTCATTCAGGCCATAGCCGTCAAGAATCATTAATACGGTTGGTTTCTTCTTGCTCATAATATTCCTTTCGTGCCGGCATTCGCTTTCAAAAAGCTTTTACTCATTTCAAAAAAAGCCTTAGAAAGCGCTGGCTCTGCCTTACAAAAAGCAGAGCCAGAGCCGGAAATATTTACTTATTAATTACTTGTTGTAATTTACAATCTTTCCAAAATCCGGCTTTAAGGATGCGCCGCCTACAAGACCGCCATCGATATCCGGCTGTGCGAACAGCTCTGGTGCACTTGCTGCACTTACGCTGCCGCCGTACTGGATACGGATTGCTGCTGCAGTTGCCTCGTCATACACCTCTGCGATGCATGCGCGGATTGCGCCGCAAACTTCCTGTGCCTGCTCGGTTGTTGCAACCTTACCAGTTCCGATTGCCCAGATTGGCTCGTAAGCGATTACTGCGCTTGCTGCCTGCTCTGCAGTTACGTTCTGGAAAGCGATCTTGATCTGCTGACGGATCCAGTCGAGGGTGATACCCTGCTCTCTCTGAGTCAGAGTCTCTCCACAGCAGATGATTGGTGTAAGACCGTACTCGAAAGCCTTTAAAACCTTCTTGTTTACAGTCTCATCTGTCTCTGCAAAGTACTCTCTTCTCTCGGAATGTCCGATGATGACATACTTTACACCGATATCGGTAAGCATAGCCGGAGCGATCTCTCCTGTGTATGCACCCTTATTCTCAAAGTACATGTTCTCAGCACCAACCTGAATGTTGGTTCCCTTTGTTGCTTCCATAACCGGTACTAAATCGATAGCCGGTACGCAGAATACAACATCTACTTCGTCATTTACTACTAAAGGCTTTAATGTGTTTACCAGCTCTACTGCCTGAGAAGGTGTCATGTTCATCTTCCAGTTGCCGGCAATAATCTTCTTTCTTGCCATTTTTTTGTTCCTCACATTTCTTTTCTTTGATTTTCTTAAGCTTATCAATCCTTATCGTCAGCTGCTGCTACGCCTGGAAGCTCCTTACCCTCAAGGTACTCAAGGGAAGCGCCGCCGCCGGTAGAAATGTGGCTCATCTTATCAGCAAATCCTAACTGATTTACTGCTGCTGCGGAATCTCCGCCGCCGATGATGGTGATTGCATCTGTCTCTGCCAGAGCCTTTGCTACTGCAATGGTACCCTTTGCAAGAGTCGGGTTCTCGAATACGCCCATCGGTCCGTTCCAAACAACAGTCTTTGCGGACTTAACAGCCTCTGCGTAAAGCTCTGCTGTCTTAGTTCCGATATCAAGACCTTCCTTGTCAGCCGGAATCTGATCAGACGGTACTACAGTTACATCGATTGGTCCATCGATTGGATCCGGGAAGTTGTCAGCTACAGTGCTGTCTACCGGAAGAAGCAGCTTCTTGCCAAGCTTCTCTGCCTTCTCCATCATCTCCTTGCAGTACTCAAGCTTGGTATCGTCTACTAAGGACTTACCAATTTCCTTGCCCTGAGCCTTTAAGAAGGTGAATGCCATACCACCACCGATGATTAAGGTATCGCACTTCTCAAGCAGGTTGGAGATAACGTTTAACTTATCTGCTACCTTTGCTCCACCAAGGATTGCTACAAACGGACGAACCGGATTCTCTACAGCATTTCCTAAGAATGCGATTTCCTTCTCCATCAGATAACCAACTGCGTTTGTGCCGCCCTTAGCGCTGATGAACTTGGTAACGCCTGCTACAGATGCGTGTGCTCTGTGTGCGGAACCAAATGCGTCACATACATAATCGTCTGCTAAATCTGCTAACTCCTTGGAGAACTCCTCACCGTTCTTTGTCTCCTCAGCACCGCGGAAACGGGTATTCTGAAGAAGAACTACATCTCCGTCCTTCATTTCAGCTACAGCCTTTGTTGCAGCCTCGCCAGTTACGTGGTAATCGGATACGAATACAACCGGCTTTCCTAACTTCTCGGACAGTCTCTCTGCTACTGGAGCTAAGGACTCCTTCTCATTCGGGCCATTCTTTACCTTGCCTAAGTGAGAGCAAAGGATTACCTTTGCGCCGCCGTCGATCAGCTTCTGGATGGTCGGCAGTGCAGCCTTAATACGGGTATCATCAGTAATCTTGCCGTCCTTTAACGGTACATTGAAATCACAACGAACAAGAACTCTTCTTCCCTGAAGGTTCTTAAGATCGTCAACAGTCTTCTTTAACATGGAATTTTCTCCCTTCTGATTACGGGGCAGTTTGCTGCCCTCGTATTAAAAAGAGGCCCGGTCCTTTCAGACCGGACCCCGTAGGTCTTTGCGCTTAAGCGAAACTTATGCTAACTCAGCGAAGTACTTAATTGTACGAACCATCTGGCTAGTATAGGAGTTCTCGTTGTCATACCAAGAAACAACCTGTACCTGATACAGATCATCACCAAGCTTGGAAACCATAGTCTGGGTAGCATCGAACAGAGAACCAAATCTCATACCGATAACGTCGGAAGATACGATCGGATCAGTGTTGTAACCGAAGGACTCGGAAGCTGCTGCCTTCATAGCTGCGTTGATACCCTCAACGGTAACGTCGCTGCCCTTAACAACTGCAACAAGGATAGTGGTGGAACCTGTCGGAACCGGAACACGCTGTGCGGAACCGATCAGCTTGCCGTTTAACTCTGGGATAACCAGGCCGATTGCCTTAGCTGCACCAGTAGAGTTTGGAACGATGTTAGCTGCACCAGCACGTGCTCTTCTTAAGTCACCCTTTCTGTGCGGTCCATCAAGGATCATCTGATCTCCGGTGTAAGCATGGATGGTGGACATGATACCGCTCTGGATTGGAGCGTAATCGTTCAGAGCCTTAGCCATTGGTGCTAAGCAGTTTGTTGTACAGGAAGCTGCGGAGATGATGTTATCCTCAGCGGTCAGAGTCTTCTCATTTACAGAGTAAACGATAGTCTTCAGATCGTTTCCAGCCGGAGCGGAGATAACAACCTTCTTTGCACCAGCGTCGATATGAGCCTGTGCCTTAGCCTTGGAAGTATAGAATCCAGTACACTCAAGAACTACATCTACACCGATCTCTCCCCACGGAAGCTCAGCTGCGTTTGCCATCTTATAGATAGTGATCTTCTTTCCGCAAACTTCGATGTAATCGTCTCCTGCTACTACAGAATCAGCGTACTGATACTTTCCCTGTGCTGTATCATACTTTAACAGGTGAGCCAGCATAGCCGGGCTTGTTAAATCGTTGATTGCTACTACCTCATAACCTTCAGCGTTGAACATCTGTCTGAAAGCAAGACGGCCAATACGGCCAAAACCATTAATTGCAACTTTTACTGCCATGATTTTTAATTCCTCCTAAAGAAATTTATTAGATTATATTATCACATAATTGCTTTGTTAAAATATAATCAATTACTGATATTTTACCTTATCCCGACAAATATATCAAGTGTTTTTCTTTCTTTTTCTTGTTTTTTTTTTAATTAGTTGGTTTGGATTGACTTTTATATGTAGACAGCGTATTCTTTTTACTGAAACTTACGTTAAACTGAATTGCAAGGAGCATTTATTATGATAAAATCTGATTTTCATGTTCATACATCTTTTTCTACTGACTCGGATACGCCTGCCAGGGAGCAAATTGAAGCGCTTATTAATAAGGGGATTACTGAGATTTGCATTACTGACCATCACGATATTGGCTACACTGCGATTGAGAAGGCTGATGTGAATACATCTGAAAGTACAAATACAAATATTGAGTCTCGTCCGTTTCGTATTAATCCTTTTGCCTATTATGAGGCGATTCTTGGCCTGATTCCTGAGTATTCTGACCGTGCCCGTATCTCAATTGGCGTGGAGCTTGGTCTTCGCACTGATTATCACCACAGTATTGAGGATTTTGCTGAGGTTTGTGCATGGGATTTTATTATTGGATCTACTCATGTAGTGAATGGACTTGACCCTTATTATCCGCAGTACTGGGAGGGCAAGTCAAAGCAACAGGGCATTATGGAATATTATGAGGCTACTCTTGCCAATATCCGCAAGCTTGACTGTTTTGATGTGTATGGTCATATTGATTATATTGTGCGCTATGCGCCTAATCAGCGTGAGAATTATTCGATTCTTGATTATAAGGATATCATTGATGAGATTTTGAAGCTTTTGATTCAAAATGGAAAGGGAATTGAATGTAATACGGCTGGCTTTAAATATGGACTTGGCGTTCCAAATCCAGAAAATTATGTGTTAAAGCGCTATCATGAGCTTGGCGGTGAGATTCTTACTATCGGCTCTGACGGTCACAAGCCTGAACACACGGCATATGCTTTTGATAAGGTTCCTGCTATTCTAGAATCATGCGGTATCCGCTACTACACAGTATTTCATGACAGAAAACCGATAATGCTGCCATTATAAGTCTTGTTATAAGCTTTACATAAAAAACTCAGGAGTGATCACAAGATGATCTGTTCCTGAGTTTTTTACTGCGTTTTAAGATATCGTGGTACCAGATTGCTTATCAGTATTTTAATACTTTTGTTGCTGTGATAGCAAGTGCTCCTGGTCCGATATGGCATGCTACACTTAAGGACAGATGGTCGATGTAGATATCATGTTCTGGGTAGATTGCCTTTACTTCATCACGAAATTCCTCTGCTGCTGCTAAATTATCGGTATGAGCTATTGCGATATATATATCTTCTGGTGATGACTTTCCATCGAAGCGCTCCTCAATATCCTTTGCAATGGCATCGAGCATAGTGTTCTTTGCAATCTTGTAGGTACGTGCCTTTGAGTAGGCATCAAGCTTTTCACCCTGAATCTGTAAAACTGGCTTTAATCGAAGAATTGTTCCTAATGCTGCCGCTGCCGGTGTAATTCTTCCGCCTTTTTTAAGATAATGCAGCGTATCAAGCGTGATGTAGATGGTTGAGTCAAATTTTGTCTCCTCTAAGCGTTTCTGAATTGCCGCTGCATCGTATCCTGCCTCTGCCATACTCTTTGCATCAATAACTGACTGACGCTGCGTAACGGAGATACGCTGATTGTTGACTACATAGACCTTTCCATCATACTCTTCTTCCTGAGCCAACATAATTGCAGTCTGGCAGGAGCCGGAAAGTCCACTTGACATCGGAATATGAACGATCTGGTCATATTCTTGCAAAATTTTATCCCACAGATCTGTTACACTGCCTGGTGATGGCTGAGAGGTAGAAATATTTCCGCCCTCACGCAGTTTCTTGTAAAATTCTTCCTGTGTCAGCGTAATGTCCTCATAATAAGTCTCACCATCAATCTGAAATGGCATTGCAAGTACAAATACGCCTAACTCCTGTGCCTGTTTTTGTGTAATTCCGCTGTTACTGTCTGTAACAATAGCTATTTTCATAGTTTTCTACTCCTGTCTGATTTTGCATTTCTCTATTTCGAACTCCTGTTTGCTGATGTATTCATGTATAAACCAGTCAATGGCCTCATAAATTGTAACAATCAGTTTCAGGAGCCTTCCATGAGTTCTAAGACAAAAATCTTTGTCCTTAAATCCAGAAATTTAATCTGGACTGCCGTGATCGTTGTAATTGTTATTCTTCTTGCTATTTTGCTCGCAAGCGCCCTGCATCTGGATAAAAACCAGAGTCGTTCTTTTCCGAAAGACATAACTGAATCTGCTTCTTCTGCAATAGTATCAAGTCAGTCTTTTTCGGATACAGAAAGCTTCACACTTTCTGGTTCTTACATACCTGGAAGATACGCCGCATCTGTTGTTCTGGGCGGTGATACAGTTGATATTGTCGTGTGTGTGGACAAAAATCACATTAATTCGATTCGTGCCCACAACCTTGCTCAATCAGTTGCCACGCTGTATCCGCTCGTCCCTTCCGTACTGCAAAGTCTGGAATCACAGATTCTTTCTTCGCAGAGCTTGCAGGGCGTAACCTACTCTGACTCCTCACAGTACACGGCTTCGCTTCTTATTGATGCAATTACACGCGCACTTAAAAAGTCAGTTACTTACTGATCTCTAGCAGTTTTTCTTTCATCTGCTGCTCCATCTGTGCAAGCTGTGCCTGTGCCTGTCTGCGCTGTTCACGGCCTTCCTGCTGAATCTTTAAGATCTCGTTCATCGTGTCGATTAAGATGCCATTTGTCTGTCTAAGCGTCTCGATATCGACGATGCCGCGCTCTGATTCTCTTCGGATATCAACAGTTGTCTGCTTTAGCTTTTGCGCATTAGAAAGCAGCAGCTGATTTGTCATATCCGTTACTTCCTTTTGAGCCTTTGCCGCCTGTGCGGAATGATTCTCTCCCATTGCAATGACCATCTGATTTTTCCAGAGTGGGATTGTATTTACAATAGTGGACTGAATCTTTTCCGCCATGACGGTGTCGTTGCTTTGAACCATACGAATCTGAGGTGCCATCTGCAGTGCAACCATGCGAGTCAGCTCAAGATCATGAACTTTCTTTTCAAAGCGCTCGATCATAGATGAATAGTCGCTTACTGCCTGTGCATCCTCCTGTGTGCCGCTTGCAATGGCCTTTTGGCGCAGAGTCTCTAACTCTGTCTGTCTTGCCTTATCGACCTTCTTTTTTCCGGCAAGGATGTACATTGAAAGCTCCTTGAAGTAGGTCTGATTTAGCTGATACATCTGATCAAGCATTGCGGCATCCTGAATAAGCTGTACCTGATGCTTTGTGAGGATATCAACAATCTCATCAACCTTTCCCTCTGCCTTCTCGTAGCGTGCCTTAAGCGCCTCTAACTTTCCAGTTGATTTCTTGAAAAAACTTGCAAAAAATCCTTTTTCTTCCTCTGGCTCTCCTGTCTGCTTTAACTCGCTTACTAAGCTTGCCAGCATGGTTCCTGTCTCGCCAAGATCCTTTGAACGGACATTCTCAAGCGTTTTGTCAGAAAAATCTGCGATCTTTTTTTGTGCACCTGCACCGTACTGAAGTACAAGTGTTGAATTATTCAAATCTATTTTCTCTGCAAATGCCTCTACCTGCTTTTTTTCCTGCTCGCTTAACAATGCTTCTTCTTCGTAAATTGGCTCTGGCTTTGGCATTTCCTGCTGTGGCGCCGGCGCTTCTTTTTTTGTCTCTGTAAATGGTTCAAATGTCAGCGTTGGCACTGCCTGATCTAATTTTAACTCTTCTTCCATAAGTATCCTCCCATCTGGTTACATATGAAGCCCGTCATCGACTAACCCCTCTTGTGACAGCAGAGTCTTCAGCACAGCAATATCTGTCTGAATCTTCATGCGGTCATCTTCGTAAAGGCTGTCGAGAAGCTTGTCAAACGCGTCGTTGATTGTGTCTAGCGCATTCTCTATCTGCGCCTTGGACTCTCTTGCTTTGTCTGTATCAATCCTGTCAAGATCACGGTATCTTGTTACAAGGCTCATCGTATTTGGCAGGTAATATTCGGTAAATCTCTTTATGGAGCCAATCTTCTCTGGTGTCTTTTGGACACTCAGATAAATCAGTCCAATGACCTCCTCTAAGTGACTTAACTTTTCACTTATCACTGGCTGCGGCAGTTCATCGTTTATCTGGCGAATCTGCTTTATATATTCCATTCCCACTCTAACTGCTTCTCTCACCTCTTTATTGCCTGCCTGCTGCTCTTCCTCGCGTCTGGCATTCTCCATCTGCTGTTTTGAATGCAAATACAGTTCATAAGTCTCATCATCAAGAATCAGACATGACTTCTCATCATCCATATGGCCCTGCAGAAAATATCCCTGTGAAATCATGCGCTCTAGTTCCTTCTGCACCTTTTTCTCAGGAAGACCGACAGCACCGCTTAAGCTTCGCACGGCGCAAAGTGCCTTTGTGCCAATGCACCTTTTATAGCGCTCAAAGCGACTTATACGTCCTAAGCGGTCGCAGCCATTTTTTAACAATATGCCAAAGGCAATGGCAAACGGCAGGAAACCTAAAAAGCCACAGCTTGTCACAAGCGGCTGTCTTCCGATCAGTCCTAGTACAAGCAGTATAAATGCCGGCAGGCCGAAGCCTGCTGTGCCAATTCCGCCAAAGGTGCACATCAGTATGCCTGATACCTTTCCAGGTGTCTTTTTGGTAAACCTAAGCTCTAGCTTTTCTTTGTCGGTCTTTTCATAAACATTTCCCTTTTTATTTCCCTGACCATTTTTTCCGGTAAATGCTCCTACCGTCTCCTGCATGATATGATCGGCTGTCGATGAAATTTTCTCGCTTAATCCTGAAAAATCCATTGATTCCATAGCCGAGTTCACGGCATCTGTGACGGTATCACATATACTTTGTCCAAACTTTGAGAAGTCATTCTCGTCCATACTTATTTTCCCTTCATTTACGCAATGATATCAAAGAGCGGTTTGCATGCCGGATAGATCTGCTTAAACTGCTGATAACGCTCCTCGTATTTTGCTGCAAGTACCGGATCTGGCTCTACAGTATCGATTACCTTTACGATCTTTCCTGCTGCTTCCTCTACAGATGCGTACTCACCGCATGCAACTGCTGCAAGCATTGCACCGCCAAGGCCTGGACCTTCCTCGCTCTCGATGACATCTACGCTGATATTTAAAATATTAGCGATCATCTTCTTCCACAGTGGGCTCTTTGCTCCGCCTCCGCAGATCTTTGTGCGCTTAATGTCGATTCCAAGTGATTTTGCTACCTCAAAGGAATCTCTAAGTGCAAATGCAACACCCTCTAAAACTGCCTGTGTCATATCGGCTCTTGTAGTGTCCATTGTCATGCCGATAAATGTTCCTCTTGCCTTTGGATTGTTGTGCGGTGAACGCTCGCCCATCAGATATGGCAAAAAGTATACATGGTTTTCTCCAAGCTTTGTAATATCAGCCTGCTCTTTTGCAAATTCTTTTGTCTGAAGAATTTCTTCCATCCACCACTTGTTGCATGATGCTGCACTTAACATGCAGCCCATCAGATGGTATGTGCCGTCTGCGTGTGCAAATGCGTGAAGCGCATTGTTGCTGTCCACACGGAAGTTTTTAGAGGAGATAAAAATAGTTCCGCTTGTTCCAAGGGAAATGTTGCATCTGCCCTCTCCTACTGTTCCTGTTCCAACTGCCGCTGCCGCATTGTCTCCTGCTCCTGCTGCAACTGCTACATGATCTGTAAGGCCAAGCTCTTTTGCCAGATCTTCCTTAACACAGCCTACCTTCTCGTAGCTCTCGTAAATTCCAGCTAACATGTCCTCTGTAATTCCACAGATTTCACACATTTCTTTTGACCAGCAGCGATTCTTTACATCAAATAAAAGCATACCTGATGCATCTGATACATCGGTGCAGAATACGCCTGTCAGACGATATGCCAGGTAATCCTTTGGCAGCATAATCTTTTTGATGCGTGCAAAATTCTCTGGCTCATGCTTCTTCACCCACAGAATCTTCGGTGCTGTAAAGCCTGCGAATGCAATATTGGCTGTGTACTCAGAAAGCTTATCCTTTCCGATTACATTATTTAAATAATCAGTTTCTTCTGTTGTACGTCCATCATTCCAAAGAATAGCCGGACGGATAACATTGTCGTTTTCATCAAGAATAACAAGACCGTGCATCTGTCCGCCAAAGCTGATTCCTGCAACCTTTGTTGTGTCGAAGCCGTTTACAAGTTCCTTGATTCCTGCGATCATCTGATCATACCAATCATATGGATTTTGCTCAGACCATCCCGGATTTGGGAATGAGAGCGGATACTCCTTTGATACGATGTTGCAGATTTTGCCGTTTCCTTCCATCAAAAGAAGCTTGATAGCTGATGTTCCAAGATCAATTCCAATATAATACATAATCGTTTCCTCCAAATACTTTGTTCCCTTTTTATTTTAATCTTTGACAACAGTGCCTGCTGCCTTTTCACCGATATAAATCGTATAGCTGCCTTGATGAACACGCTTTACGCCATCATCATCACAAAGTCCAAATGCTTCCTCTGGCAGCGTAATGTGAACTGTCTTTGTCTCACCTTTTTTAAGAGCTGCCTTTGCGATTCCCTTTAACTGCGGATTTGGTGTTCCTTCGCGTTCTGCCTTTACATATACTAAGACGGTCTGAGTACCATCCATCTGTCCAATATTAGTTACATCTGCTGTGACTTCAACACCATCTGGTGTAACCTTTTGTGTGCTAAGCTTCACATTGTCAAGCGAAAACTCTGTATATGACAAACCATATCCAAACGGATAAAGCGGCTTATTTTTCATGTAACGGTATGTGCGACCTTCCATGCTGTAATCTGTAAATTCCGGCAGTTCTTCGCTTGTGCGGTAGAAAGTAACCGGAAGACGTCCTTCTGGGCATGCATCGCCAAAGAGTACCTGTGCGATTGCATTTCCGCCTTGTGCACCAGGATACCAGCACTGCATAATGGCATTTACATGCTCATCTGCCCATGTCAGATCCATTGCACTTCCTGTCAGAACAAGAAGGATTACTGGCTTGCCGCTCTCGTATGCCACTTCAAGTACTTCATTTTGAAGACCTGGGAAACGCAGATCAAGCTTATCACCGCTTGAAAACTCATTTCCTGTATCGCCTTCCTCGCCTTCAAGGCTGGCATCAAGACCAAGGCAGACAACTACTACATCACTTTCCTTGCAAACACCCTTCACCTCTGCAAAACGGTCACGGCTCTGAGTCAGATTGCTGCTTCTGTCCTTGTAAAGATGGCATCCTTCTGAATAAACAATGCGCATCTTCTCGCCGTCTGCTCTTGGATGCTCCTTTGCATAATCCTCAAGGCCTTCCAAGACTGTCACATAGCGTGATGCAGTTCCCTCATAATTTCCTACTAATGCCATGCGATTGTCGGCATTCGGTCCAATGACACCGATTGTATGGATCTTTTCTTTATCAAGCGGAAGCATCTGATCATTTTTTAACAGCGTCAGACATCTTTTTGCTGCTGTGAGGTTTAATTCCTGCATCTTCGGTGAATCAACTACTGAATAAGAAATCTTATTGTATGGATTATCGTCTGCCTTGTCAAATACGCCAAGCTTCATGCGTGTTGTAAAAAGATTGACAAGTGCCTCGTCAAGACGTTCTTCCTTTACAAGACCGTCGCGAACAGCATCAAGAAGATAAACAAACAGCGTACCGCAGTTTAAATCACAGCCATTATTCATTGCCAATGCAACAGATTCCTCTGCATTCTTTGTTACATTATGACCTTCATAGAAATCTTTAATTGCCCAGCAGTCTGATGTAACGTGACCCTCAAAGCCCCACTCATCACGCAAAATATCTTTTAATAAAGTCTTGCTTCCACAGCATGGCTCTCCGTTTGTACGGTTATAAGCGCCCATGACAGCCTCGACTTTACCCTCTTGTACACATGCTTTGAAGGCTGGAAGATATGTCTCATAGAGATCTTTCTTAGACACCTCTGCATTAAAATAATGACGCATACCCTCTGGTCCGCTGTGAACAGCAAAATGCTTTGCACATGCTGCCGTCTTTAGATATTTTTCGTCATGGCCCTGCATTCCCTCGATGTAACGCACTCCAAGACGTGATGTCAAATACGGATCCTCACCGAATGTTTCATGGCCTCTGCCCCATCTTGGATCACGGAAAATATTTACGTTTGGTGCCCAGAAGGTCAGGCCCTTGTAAATATCATGATCTCCAAACTCCTGCTGCATGTTAAATTTTGCACGCGCCTCTGTAGATACGGCATCACCAATCTGCTCCATGAAATCTTCATCAAACGTTGCTGCCAAACCGATTGCCTGTGGAAAAACTGTTGCTGTGCCGGCTCTTGCAACACCGTGCAGAGCCTCATTCCACCAGTTGTAAGAAGCAATTCCAAGGCGTTCAATTGCTGGTGCGTTATAAAGTGTCTGATATACCTTCTCCTCAAGTGTCATTTGTCCAATCAGCTCTTTCGCGCGTTCGCGAAGCTGTTTAAGACGTTCCTCATTGTGTACTAAATCGTTCATTTTCATATACCCCTTTCATATTTAATAGTAATTAATATGGGCGGATTTCATCTTCGCTGTCATCCCCGTCAGTGATTGAACGTATCACTGCGTAGTAACCCATCTTTTCATTGACCTTTACATAGACACGATCACCCTCTCTATGACCATTAATTGCTTTTCCGAGTGGTGATTCAATGCTGATTTTTCCCTCAATAGAATCACAACGCACAGAAGTCACAAGTTTAAACTTCTGTACTTCTTCCATTTCTTCGATGTAAAGCTCAATTGTTTTATTTAAACCTACGACGCCTTCCTGTGATTCATCAGAAATAACGGTAGCGTTTTTTAACATTCTCTCTAAATAGCGAATGCGACTCTCATTTTTGTTTTTATCCTTTTTTGCCGCATAATACTCAAAATTCTCACTGAGATCGCCCTGCGCTCTTGCCTCTGAAACAGCTTCAATCGCCTCTTTTCTTACAACGAGTGTGCGGTACTCTATCTCTTTTTTGATTTTATCGATATCTCCCTGCGTTAAACGTTCTCCCATGTGAATTTCATGTCCTTTCTATACACCGAGTTGGCGTATTATTAAATTTCCTACTCATGAATAATATTCAGTGCTTTTGCACCTGTCGCCTTGATAAAATCCTGCGGTGAAAGCTTTAGCTGAACTCCAAGCTTTCCGGCACTGACGCATATATATGGGCAGTCAAGCGCACTCTCGTGGATAATGGTTGGATATTCCTTTTTCATGCCAAGGGCAGTACAGCAACCGCGAATATAGCCTGTGACGGCGTTGATGTCCTTCACATGGATCATCTCAACTGACTTTTCATTCACTGCCTTTGCACACTCCTTTAAGTTTAGTTCTTCCTCGATTGGAAGAACAAATACACTATATCCCTTGCTCTTTCCCTGAAGAACGAGTGTCTTAAAGCAGTTCTCATGTGGAATCCCAAGTGTATCTGCTGTGTGTATTCCATCTATAAATTCATCACACTGGTATGACAGCACCTCATAAGAAATCTTGAGGCGGTCAAGTATGCGCATTGCATTCGTTTTTGGTATCTTTTCTTTTGCCATTGTTGTCTTCCTTTCTGCTTATATATTTCTGTCGTAGTCCCGTAGGCAAAATATTTAATCAGTTGCTGTTTTTTACAAATCTGCTTAGCATAACAGCGCCTGCTGCAAACATAAAGATCGCGATAAACTGTGATGTTGACAATACACCAACAGATCCTCTTGGATCGTTTCTTAAAAATTCAATAAGAAAACGGCCCACTGCATAAAGCATCAAATATACGGCTGTAACAATTCCTGATGTCTTTTTCTTCTTTTTGTAAAGCGTTCTCTGCAAAATAAAAAGAATTATTGCAAATATAAAGTCTCCTGCTGCTGAAAACAGCTGTGTTGGAATAAGCGATACACCTGCCGGTGCAAGACAATCTGCCGGAAATGTGACACCATACCATGCGGATGTCTCTTTTCCATAGCAGCAGCCTGCAAGAAAACAGCCGATGCGTCCGCACCCTTGTGCAAATGCTACACCTGGCACTGCACAGTCAAGATAAGGTAAGAAGGAAAGCTTCTTTATTCTGGTGTAAATTAACGGGCTTAAAAAGCCTGCAATCAGGCCTCCGTACACAACAAATCCTTCTCCAAAATTAAGAAGAATAGAAGGATCTGCAATAATTGAAGGAAACTCTACAATATAGTAAAGCAGCTTTGCACCTATAATACCGCCCACTATTCCTACTAGTCCCATGGAAAAAAGTGCATCATCATCAAGACCGGAGCGCTTTGCAAGGAAACAGCCTATCGTAAATGCACAGATAATTCCTACTGCAATCATAAAGCCATATCCATAAACGTGAAACGGCCCTATGGAAAATAAAATACTATGCATCCTGATCTTCCTCCTCATACTCTGTTCCTGCTTTTTTGCGGTATATCAGCCAGGCAGCAGCTACTAAAACGACAAATCCTACACCATGAACGGTATCATTTTTTGCCGCTGGAATTAACCTGATTATGACAAGCTGATATAATACTTCCCAGATGGCAAGTGCCGGTATGATAAACAGTATAAGCTTCGCTTCAAAACGATCTTTCATACACAATTCCTTTCACAATTCCTTTCTTTTTTGACTAGTCTCATAATAGCACAGCATCTTTCAACCGTCAAGGCAACATGAAAAAGGTTGTAAATTAAAGGCAGACAATGTGCTGTCTGCCCTTAATTTTTACTGTTCGTATTCGTCTGAATCAGATTTTTGTGGATCCTCTGGTGTATTTGATGCTATCTTTGCACCGACAATGCTTGATAATAATGCCTTTACATCGATTCCCATTCCCTGTGCCAGTCCTTCTGTTACCTGTGTAGTACTGTTTATGATATCCTGGAGCATCTTTGCACTGTTTCCTTCACCATACATGGTGATCTTATCTACCTTGGACAGCGGCTCTGCAACGTTCTTTGCAATTTCTGGAAGTGCCTGCATGATCATCTCGATAATTGCGGCCTCTCCATATTTTTTCATTGCCTCTGCCTTCTTATCTATACCTTCGGCCTCTGCTGTTGCCTTTGCACGAATTGCTTCTGCCTCTGCAAGACCAGTTGCACGGATACCTTCTGCTTCCTGCTCTCTGGCAAATCGAACTGCCTCTGCCATGGCTTTCTTTGCCTCTGCATCCTGCTGCTGCTCGAACTTCTTTGCTTCTGCCTCTTTCTGGCGCTTGAACAGCTCTGCCTGTGCCTGCTGCTCTTCACGGTAACGATCTGCATCTGCCTTTGCTCGGATTTCTGCATCAAGGCGCTGTCTTGCAATCTCAACCTCTTGCTTCTTTAACTCGGCATCACGCTCTGCTCTTGCAATCTGCGCGTTCACAGTCTCTGTCTCAATACTCTTTTGCTGTGACTGTGCCTGAATCTTGTAAGCAGCATCTGCCTCAGCCTTTTTATTATCAGATATAATCTTAAGTTCTGCCCTGCGAATCTCCAGCTCATTGTTTTTCTGTGCAATCTGCGTATCTGAAAGAACTCTCGCCTCATTTGCCGCCTTATCTGCCTCAGCCTGCGCGATAGCTATATCTCTGTCGGCCTGTGCCTTAGCTATGGCTGCATTTTTCTTAATGAGTGATGTATTGTCAGCACCAAGATCCTTGATCAAACCATTTTCGTCTGTTACATTCTGGATGTTGCATGAAATGATCTCAATTCCAAGCTTATCCATATCCTTTGACGCCTTCATCATAACCTGATCGGAGAATGAGTCTCTGTCAGTATTAATTACTTTTAATGACAAGGTACCGATGATCTCACGCATATTACCCTGAAGGGAATCCTGAAGATCAAGTGCAATATCGCCTGGCTTTTTATTTAAGAAGTTCTTTGCTGCCAGCTTAATTCCATCTGTTGTTGGATTGATTCTTACCTTTGCAACTGCATCCACATTTACATTAATGAAATCGTTTGTCGGAACAGACTGCTCTGTCTTAATATCAACTGTCATCTGTCCAAGATACAGCTTATCCATTCTCTCTAAAAATGGAATCTTAATGCCGGCACGTCCAATAAGTATCTTGCTTTCCTTTTTCAAACCGGAAATTATGTATGCCTGATCCGGCGGTGCCTTAACGTAGCCGCTCGCTAATATTGCAAGAATGGCTATGATTGCGATCACGACGATAATAATAGGAAGTGCTGCCGTGTCCAAAAATGATGATTGCTGTACTGCTGCCAATGCTGTTTTCATACTGTTGTCCTCTCTTTCTAGAATCCTCTTTGCTGCTATGCCCAACTGATGTGTCTGATCTGGTGATTTTTGTCTTAGTTGAAGTAACTATATTTTGCACGCAACTTTGCTGTAAGTTCTTCGACTCTTCTGATTGCCTCGGCTACTTTTCTTCTTGTCTCATTGATCCTTGACTGGACCAGATAGTCGGCTACCACTCCGTCAAAAAAGAAATCTGCAAAGCTTAAAAAATCACCCGTCTGTAACTGTATTGTATCATCTGCTGCGACATTACGCAATTCTTTTTGGAACTGTTGAAGATAATATCTTGCCTGTGAAAGATACTTCTCTGCTTTTCCCATTTTGGAATGCTTAATTAAATCGGTAAAAAATCCGCCTCCCAATAAATCGACAATTCCCCAGTTTCTTGCACTGTCTAGTTGCTCACTCGCTGCATACAGGCTTTGCAGGGCATTTTCTCCTGCTGTGAGAGCTTCTTGAATCTCTCTTTCCATCATGAAATCATTCATGTCTCTCCTTTCCGTGTGCCACGGTTAGGATAATAAAAAAGAGACCTCTACCACGGCACACACCGCAATAAAAGTCTCGCTTTCTCATTTGATACGGATGCTTATCGCATCGGCTGACGGTTTCAAACCCACCCCAAATATAGATATATGGGCGTTTCACTACTCCCCTTTATTTGCTTGACAAAATATTATCATACTTTTTATTTTCTGTCAAGAGATTGCTTCTTTATTAAAAAATGTATATACTTAAGATGACTACGCTCAATCACGGCACTAGCCAATAGTTTGAGAGAAAGGTGAAATTTTATGAGTTTAGCAATGAGAAATGAAGTCCCTGTTGAACTGACATGGGATCTTTCCCTGATTTATCCGACTGAGGAAGCGATGTACAGGGATGTTGAAAAAATGAAGGCTCTATGTGCTTCTATGGAGGAACGCTTTAAGGGAAAGCTGACAACGCCTGAAACTATTTGTGACTGCTTAAATGATCTTCAGGAGATGACTCGCCTGATGACACTGACTGGCAATTATACTGATCTGGCTGTTTCGGTTGATTATTATGACAGCCACAATCAAGAGAGAAATGACCGTGTAATGAATATAATTTCTGACATCAACAGCCGTTTAAGTTTTATCAACAGCGAAATTACCGAGCAGAGCGAAGAAACACTGAAGGCTTCTATTGCAATTGCCGGCGGCAGCCGCATCTATCTTGAAGACATACTTCGCCGTAAGCCGCATCAGCTGCATCCTGAGACAGAGCGCGCCTTGTCTGCACTTTCTCAGACCTTAAACACGCCTTATCAGATTTACAACATGACTAAGCTTGCAGACATGAAGTTTGATTCCTTCCATGCTAATAACAAGGATTATCCGCTTGGCTACTCCCTGTTTGAAGATGACTATGAATATGAATCTGACACACAAATCCGCCGCAGTGCTTTTGATGCATTCAGCAAGAAACTGGCTCAGTATGAGAACACAACTGCTGCCGCTTATAATTCACAGGTTCAGACTGAAAAGACAATGGCTACACTGCGCGGTTTTGAAAGCGTATTTGACAGTCTTTTGTTTGACCAGAAGGTAAGCCGCGAGCTTTATGACCGTCAGATCGATCTGATTACAACAAAGCTCTCTGTTCATATGCGCAAGTATGCACGTCTGTTAAAGAAAATTCACAAGCTGGATCGTATGACCTTTGCTGATTTAAAAATTTCCGTTGACCCTGAATATGATCCAAAGGTAACTATTGAGGGTTCTAAGGAATATATCGAAAAAGGTCTTTCCATCCTTGGACCAGAGTATGTAGATATGGTGCGTGAAGCTTATCGTGACCGCTGGGTTGATTTTGCAAAAAATCAAGGCAAGTCAACTGGTGGTTTCTGCGCAAGCCCCTACGGAACTAATTCCTTTATTTTGTTAAGCTGGAACGACCGCATGGCCGATGTATTTACACTGGCTCACGAGCTTGGTCATGCTGGACATTTCCGTGCCTGCAACAGCGCACAGTCCATCTTTGACACTGATGTATCTTCATATTTTGTTGAGGCCCCGTCCACTATGAACGAGCTTTTAATGGCGCATTATCTGCTGCAGTCAAATGATGACAAGCGTTTCCGCCGCTGGGTACTCTCCTGCCAGATCAGCAACACCTACTATCACAACTTTGTTACACATCTGATGGAGGCTGCTTATCAGCGCGAGGTATACCGTATTATCGACAACGGTGGCAGCGTTCAGGCTGATACATTAAGCAGCATCATGAAAAAAACTCTTCAGGATTTCTGGGGCGATGATGTAGAAATCTGTGATGGAGCCGAGCTTACATGGATGCGCCAGCCGCACTACTATATGGGTCTTTACTCCTACACATACAGCGCTGGACTGACTGTTGCCACACAGGTCTGCAAGCGAATTGAAAAGGAAGGTCAGACTGCTGTGGATGACTGGAAGAAAGTACTTGCAGCTGGAAGCACACTGACCCCTGTTGAGCTTGCCGCACTTGCAAAGGTAGATATCACAACAGATGCACCTCTTCTTGATACTATTGAGACAATTGGCGACATGATTGATGAAATCTGCCGTTTGACTGATGAGCTAGAGGAAGAAGACAAATAAATAAAATGGACTGGCTAACAGATAAATAATCTGCAGCCAGTCCGTTTTTAATTATAATTATTTTGATTAGCGCACTAGTTTTCCGCGCTTAATCATGTGAACAATATTAAGCTCTTCATCAAGAATAAGCAAATTTGCATACTTTCCTGCTTCTACATCGCCGTAATCATCTAATACGCCGATGCTTCTTGCCGGATTGTGAGTAGCAGCTTTTACTGCACTCGCAAATGGAATTTTCATTGTCTTAACTGCACAGCGAAGACAATTCATCAAATTAGTAACACTTCCTGCGATTGTAGCTGAATCAGATGCAAGTGTGGCAAGATTTCCCTTTACCTCTACCTGCTGACCACCTAAATCGTAGCAGCCATCCTCAAGACCGCAGGCTCTCATAGTATCACTGATCAAAATAACATGCTCATCTGTAAACAGTTTAAACGCAAGACGTACTACTGACGGATGAATATGAACATTATCGCAGATCAGCTCTACGTCAGCTTCAGCATCTGCTGCTGCTGAAAGCGGACCTGGCTTACGATGATGAATACCTGGCATTGCATTAAAACCATGTGTCAGATGATTGGCACCATGCTCAAATGCCTGCATTGCTGTATCGTAGTCAGTACAAGTGTGTGCAATAGATACGGATGCCACATGATCTTTGATTTTTTCTACAAAGTCAATTGCATTCTCTGTCTCTGGTGCAACATCACAGATTCGAATACGTCCCTTTGCACGCTCCTGCAGACGAAGAAGCATATCTGCATCTGGCTTTTGTACATAGTCAGAGTTCTGTGCACCAACACGGTTAGGATTGATAAATGGTCCTTCTAAATGAAGACCAACAAAATCTGCGCCCACAGGACTTTCATAATCTGCTGCAATGTCCATAATCTCAGAAAGCTTATCCTCTGGATATGTCATCGTCGCAGGACAGATCGCAAGAACACCTTCACTGCCCTCGTATTCCGCTATTTTATCAAAAGCTTCCTTTGAGGCATCACAGGTATCATATCCCACACAGCCATGGAAATGAACATCGAGAAGGCCTGGAATCACATACATACCTTTTGCATCAATGATTGTTTCATCTGAGCTTGACGACGTTTCTTTAGGCGTAACAGACGCAATGCGCTCGCCGTCTACTGTAACCTCTCCATCAAAAATCTGACCATTGCTGCAGATCTTTGCATTTAAAATTTTCATACTGTTTGCCTTTCTTTTGCTTACAGCTTGCAAAGAGACAATGCTGCCTCATCTGCAACGATTGTAACGTCCGGATGAATCTGAAGAATGGATGCCGGAACATATGGTGTAATTGGTCCAAATAATGTGTTCTTAACTGCTTCTGCCTTATCCTCACCACTTGCTACAAGAAGGATCTTCTTTGCCTGAAGGATAGTTCCGATACCCATTGTGTATGCCTGACGCGGTACATCTGCCTCTGACGCGAAGAAACGCTTGTTGGCATCGATTGTACTCTGTGTCAGATCTACGCAATGTGTTACCTGTGCAAAGCTGTCAGATGGCTCATTAAATCCGATATGTCCATTACGTCCAAGTCCAAGAAGCTGCATATCGATTCCACCAAGAGAGCGAATCTGATTTTCATAGCGACGGCACTCAAACTCGCTGTCCTCACAAGTTCCGTCCGGAATAAAGGAGTGATCAGGGCGAATATTCACACGATCAAATAAATGAGTATGCATAAAGTAATAGTAGCTCTGGTCGTTCTCTTTTGTCAGTCCGCGATACTCATCAAGATTAACAGTTGTTACCTCGGAAAAATCGATATCATTCTTATGATACCATTCTACCAACTGATCATAAATTCCGATTGGTGTTGAACCGGTTGCCAGACCTAATACACATTCTGGCTTGATAATTACCTGGGCAGAAATCAGATTTGCAGCCTTGCGGCTCATTTCCTTATAGTCCTTGGTACAATAAATTCTCATTGAAACTTCCTCCGTTTTCAAAAAAATAATATTTGTCTTTTTATTATATCATCAATACAAAGATAAGTAAACTGATATCTCGGTTTTTCAAAGCTAAAACCTTATCACTAGGTATATTACAAAAGCGGCTCCTGCTTTCGCAGAAACCGCTTATCAATAATGTACGCGAGAAGATTCGAACTCCCGGCCTTCTGATCCGTAGTCAGACGCTCTATCCAGCTGAGCTACGCGTACATATGGGGCCTATAGGGCTCGAACCTATGACCCTCTGCTTGTAAGGCAGATGCTCTCCCAGCTGAGCTAAGACCCCAAA
>NZ_JAJEQN010000017.1:0-68019 GCF_020687335.1 Anthropogastromicrobium aceti | reverse complement strand
TTTTTGCGGGTCCCAAGCTCAAAAACCTAATCGTGCAAGCACGAACGGCTTTTGGAGCTTTTGACCCTGGTATCATAATATCATTTTAATAAAAGAAAAATTTCTTGTCAAGAAAGGAAAAAATATGTACGATTTAAAATTTAATCCAGAGAACTATCAAATAAAAAGATGCGAATTAGATGGCAGAGAAGTGATCTACAGAGCATTTGAAAACATTGTATATTGTGCGAATCCAGTAAGTGCAGTACAGAAATTGAATCTTTATGTGCCAGAGGTCTACTACCAAGGCGAGTCAATCAATGGCTATCAATTGCATACAGCACCAATCTTTGCACCAAACACGGTTGGTGGCTATATGGAAGGACCAGCTATGCAGGTGGGAGAAGATTATTTTGGCCATAAGCCAAACACCGCATTTGAGGCATTGTATCATGGGTATGTGGTGATGTGTGCTGGGATTCGGGGACGAAATACCGGTCGAAAGTCCAACGAATTTTTTGTGGGCGGTACGAATGATGAGAAGTCCACGAAAGAAGGTATGCTTACGGGACGCGCTCCGGCATTGATTGTAGACATGAAGGCTGCAATTCGATACTTAAGATGGAATAAGGATCTTGTCCCTGGCGATGTGGAAAAAATCATTACAAATGGAACCTCGGCAGGTGGTGCGCTGTCAGCACTCGCTGGCGCAACTGGAAATGCAAAGGAATATGAGCCATATTTGAAGGCAATTGGTGCGGCAAAGGCAAGAGATGATATTTTTGCAGCAAGCTGTTATTGTCCAATTCATAATCTTGAAAATGCAGATGCTGCCTATGAATGGTTGTTTGAAAAAGAGACGACTTGCCATAGGATAAAATTTGAAAAAACACCGCAGGGAGTTAAGAAAATCGCTATTCTGGACGAACTTGATGAGGAGCAAAAACTACTGTCAAAAAAATTGAAAGCTGCGTTTCCTTCCTATGTAAATCAATTACAGTTGCAGGATGAAACTGGAAATAAACTAACATCGGATGAGAATGGAGAAGGCTCTTTTAAAGACTATGTGATGAACTTTGTCTTAAAATCGGCTACAAAGGAAAAGAAAACACTTGATTCACAGACTCGGTTACAAAAACTTGCTGTGCCAGGCAGTGAAATTGAAAAGCAAGACTACATAACATTTCAAGGGGAAGAGGCAGTTGCGATTGATATGGATTCCTATGTTGCCAAAATCACGCGCATGAAGCCGGTGCCTGCGTTTGATTCACTGACACTTGAATGCTGTGAGAACGAGGAATTTGGGGATGAAAACGTATTTGCACGCCATTTTACCGAATTTTCAATGAAACATTCAAAGGTGAAGGCAGAGATGGCAGATGAGGAGAAAATTAAACTTTTAAATCCAATTCCATTTATTGAAAATGGAAATTGCGATGTCGCAAAGAATTGGAGAATCCGCCATGGCGCTTTTGATCGCGATACGTCTCTTGCGATCCCTGTAATATTGGCAACACTTTTACAAAATAAAGGATATCAGGTCGATTTTTGCCTGCCATGGGGATTGCCGCACAGTGGTGACTATGATCTGAAAGATTTGTTTGAATGGATCGATTGCTTGGCAAAAAATCAAAAAAGCGAAAAGTAATTCAAAAAAACAGAGTAACTCTTGATTGACAAACTTTTAAGACCAGGGGGACATTGCGGTGATTGAATTAATGTCCCCTCTGGCAAGTAAGAAACTTATAAATCCATTCCACAAGCTGTTTCTTTCTCGACAAGGCTTCTGTCATGCATTACGGCTTCATAAAAACGAAATCCTCCGGCAAAATTATAGGCATCATAGCCATTTTGTGACAATATACGTGTCGCAATGTAACTTCGAAGTCCACTTTGGCATATTACGTATACGGGCTTGTCTTTTTCAATTTCTGATAAATGATCTCTGAGCTCATCAACAGGAATATTTTTAAAGCCTTCAATATGACTGTGTTCATATTCAGAAATAGTACGCACATCAATAAGTGTTGCATTTGAATCCTGTAAAACTGATGTAAGATCACTTAAATGCCACTGCTTTAAGACTCCATTTGCAATATTATCAATCATAAAACCTGCCATATTAACAGGGTCTTTTGCAGAAGAGTAGGGCGGTGCATAGGCTAAATCTAAGTCCTGTAGAGAAGTTGCCTTAAGATTTGCATGAATGGCTGTTGACAACACGTCAATTCGTTTGTCAACACCTTCGTAGCCTACAATTTGGGCGCCTAGCAAACGATATGTATTCTTTTCAAAAACAACTTTCATTGTCATAACCTTGCCGCCAGGATAATAGCCAGCGTGGTTCATTGGAGAAAGAATTACTGTATCAACATCTAATCCGGCTTTGCGTGCATTTGTTTCGTTAATACCAGTGGTTGCAGCTGTCAGATCGAATACCTTAATGACACTGCTTCCCTGACTTCCAAGGTAGTGACTGTCGCCGCCGCAGATATTGTCTGCAATAATGCGTCCCTGCTTATTTGCTGGTCCTGCAAGAGAAATTAGTGCATCCTGGCCTGTGACATAATGTTTAACCATAACAGCATCGCCAGCTGCATAAATATCAGGAATTGATGTTTCCATGCGGTCATTGACGACAATGCTGTCTTTAATACCAAGCTGCAGTCCAGCTTCCTTTGCAAGATGTGTATCTGGCGTGACGCCAATGGCAAGGGCAACAAGATCAGCATGCAGCGGCTGCTCATCCTTAAGCAGTACACGAATAGTTTCACCTTTTTCTTCGAATCCTTCTACGGTGTGTCCAAGAAGAAGCTTTACGCCGTGCTTTCTCATTTCATTATGAATAAATGATGCCATATCTGCATCAAATGGATTCATTAACTGCTTTGGGCGCTGAACGATTGTTACATCTATGCCAAGATCCTTTAGATTTTCAGCCAATTCAAGTCCGATAAAGCCGCCGCCGGCCAACACAGCTGACGTGGGCTTTTTTGTTTCAATATATTTTTTTAAACGAAAAGTATCTTCGACAGTGCGAAGAGTGAATACTTTTTCCATATCAATACCTGGAAGTTTTGGCTGTGTTGGCTTTGCACCCGGAGAAAGAATCAATTTATCATAAGATTCCTCAAATACCTCTCCTGTAGTTAGATTTTTTACAGAAACAGTTTTTTTCTCTGGATGAAGGGCTGTCACCTCATGATGAACCTTCATTGTAACACGAAAACGCTTAAAAAAGCTTTCTGGCGTCTGCAGCGTCAAAGCTTCGGGATCTGTAATAACATCTCCAATATAATATGGAAGTCCGCAATTAGCATAGGAAACATATCCGGAACGCTCAAATACGATAATCTGAGCCTGCTCATCTAATCTTCTGATACGGGCTGCTGCTGTCGCGCCGCCTGCGACACCACCCACAATTACTATCTTCATAGAAATCCTTTCTGAATATCTTATTATTTTTTCTGATAAACCGGATAATGGTGGTACTCAAGGCATTCTGTCGCTTTTTCGCAGGAAGCTTGATCATGGAACTCAATTTTGATTGTACCAGCCATATGTTCACGGTTATGGTTGATGCCAATATTTTTGATGCTGACATTCTCGAAAGCAAGTAAGGATGCAAGCACACTGATGGCACCTGGCTGATCTGGAATATCGCAGAAGATGGCATATTCTGGATTCATTGTAGCACTGCCGCGATTGTCACTGATGGAGCTTCGGTAAGCACCGGAGCTTTCAAAAATATCATAGATATCTTTATGATTATCTGTTTTTAGATCGGTGATTGTCTGATCAATCGCCCTTTTGTAGTCTTCTAATAAGGAAATAATATTGTCTTTGTTCGTGAATAAAATTTGCTCCCACATCACAGGTGAGGAGGAGGCAATTCTTGTGATATCTTTAAAACCGCCGGCAGCAATCTTTTTCATCGTGCCATCTGGAAAATCAGATTTGGCGACAAGATTGACAAGAGAAGACGCAATGACATGTGGCACATGACTGATTGCAGCGACTGCATAGTCGTGGTTTTTGTAGTCGAGTACAAGCGGAATTGCTGCCTGGTCAGCTGCAAATTGAATCATTGTTTCAAGCTTATCCTGTGTGGTCTTGGCAGTTGGTGTAATCACATAGTAGGCATTCTCAAGTAGAGAAGCCTTTGAGCATGCATATCCAGTGCGCTCAGAGCCTGCCATTGGATGTCCGCCGACAAAGCAGTCCTCCATGTCAAGTGCGATTACCGTCTCGTGAATAGCTGTTTTTGTGCTGCCAACATCAGTCACAATGCAGCCTGGCTTTATGAATGGCCGAATAGCCTTTAAATATGATTCATTAAAAGAAACGGGAGTGCAAAGGATGATCATGTCACATGTGCGAAGTGTCTCATCTACACCATCTAAAATTATGTCAACAATGCCGTCAGCCTTTGCTTCTTCAAGCGTGCTGCGTGTTCTCATATAAGCCATAATTATGGTATCAGGGTGAACCTGTTTTATTCTGCGGGCGATTGAACCGCCAATCAGTCCAAGCCCGATAAATCCTATTGTCTTAAGCTTCATAAGTTTGCCTTTCCGTGCTCCGTTAGTATAGGAAAACCAGAGTATCTGAACGTATTGTAGCGAAAGTGGAGGGGAAAGTCAAGCTTTTTCACTTTAAAGTGCGAAAAGATTACGATTCACGGATAAGCCAATATTTACAGAAAAGCCCGAAGGCGAATGGCTTGCGTAACATGAATTGTAATAAAAACCATATCAAAAATGTGAAAAAATAGTTGCAATTATTTGAAATATTTTATATAATATATCTATCAGATTTCAAGAGGTCTCGAAATTGTATACTGCAAAAGAGACAAAATAAACTTGGAAAGCAAAGAAAGATTGGAGGACGTGACTTATGAAGGTTTATGAAACTGGAAACATCCGCAACGTTGTAGTAATGGGACATGGCGGATGTGGTAAGACAACACTTGTTGAGGCTATTGCCTACCAGACCGGTATTACAGCTAGGATGGGAAAGGTGACGGACGGAAACACCATCAGCGATTATGATAAGGAAGAGCAGAAGCGTCAGTTTTCCATTTCGACCAGCGTAGTTCCGGTCGAGTTCGAGGACATCAAGATCAATTTCTTAGATACACCTGGATATTTTGACTTCGTAGGAGAAGTAGAGGAGGCTTGCCACGCAGCAGGTGCCGCTGTTATCGTGATCAACGGCAAATCTGGCGTAGAGGTTGGTACATTAAAGGCATGGGAGCTTTGTGAGAAGTATAAGCTGCCTAGACTGTTTTTTGTAACGGGCATGGATGATGATCAGGCCAGCTATCGTAAGATCGTTCTTGAGTTAAATGATCGTTTTGGACGTAAGGTAGCACCGTTCCATGTGCCGATCCGTGAGAATGAAAAGTTCGTCGGCTTTGTAAATGTTGTAAAGATGAAGGGCCGCCGTTTTATCAATGATACAAGCGAATATGAAGAGTGCGATATTCCTGATTATATGGATAAGCACTTAAACATCAGCCGTGATGCACTTGTTGAGGCTGTTGCTGATACAAGCGAGGAGCTGATGGAGCGTTATTTTGCAGGTGAAGAGTTTACTTATGAGGAAGTTTCTACTGCACTTAGAACTCACGTTATGGACTGTCAGATCGTTCCTGTATTAGTTGGATCAGGTGTTCATAATCAGGGTACCAGTATGCTGATGAACGTAATTAAGAAATATTTCCCATCACCTGAATATACAATAAACCATGGAAAGGAAACATCTACTGGAGAGCTTGTAATGGTAAAGTGTGATCAGAACAAGCATCTGTCTGCAAAGGTATTTAAGACTGTAGTAGATCCGTTTATCGGAAAGTATTCCTTAATTAAAGTTGTAACAGGTACATTAAAGGCCGGTGATGGCATTTATAATGTAAATAAGGGAACAGAAGATCGTGCATCTAAGCTGTATTTACTTCGCGGCAAAGAAACCATTGAGGTTCCAGAGCTTCGCGCAGGAGATATTGGTGCACTGGCAAAGATCGAAAAGATCTCTACAGGTGATACCATTTCCACAAAGGGTGCAACACTTATTTATGATGGACCGCAGGTAAGTAAGCCATATACATGCAAGGCATACCGTGCAAAGAATAAGTCAGATGAAGATAAGATCAATGGTGCACTTGCACGTATGGTAGAGGAAGATCAGACACTTCGTCTTGAGAACGATGTAGAAAATCACCAGACACTGATTTATGGCATCGGTGATCAGCAGCTTGATGTTGTTGCAAGCCGTATTCTGAATCGTTATAAGGTTGAGATCGAGCTGTATCGCCCGAAGGTAGCATACCGCGAGACACTTAGAAAGAAAGTTCAGGTACAGGGTAAGTATAAGAAGCAGACAGGCGGAAGCGGACAGTACGGCGATGTTCATATGGTATTTGAGCCATCAGGTGATCTTGATACACCATATGTATTCGAAGAGAAGGTAGTAGGAGGCGCTGTTCCGAAGAACTACTTCCCGGCAGTTGAAAAGGGTATTCAGGAGTCTGTATTAAAGGGTACACTTGCAGGTTATCCAGTAGTTGGCTTAAAGGCAACACTTGTTGACGGTTCTTATCATCCAGTAGACTCTTCAGAGCTTGCATTCAAGATGGCTGCAATTCTTGCTTATAAGAAGGGCTTTGCAGAGGCAAATCCAACAATTTTAGAGCCAATCGTATCAGTTTCCATCACCGTTCCAGATGAACTTGTCGGTGATGTTATGGGTGACTTAAATAAGCGCCGCGGCAGAGTACTTGGTATGGATCATGTAGCAGGCGGCAAGCAGATGGTAACAGCAGATGTGCCAATGGCAGAGATGTATGGTTACTCCACCGATCTTCGTGCAATGTCAGGTGGTATGGGCGAGTTCTCCTACGAGTTTGCAAGATACGAGCAGGCACCTCAGGATGTCCAGAAGAAGATTATTGAGGCAGCTGAAAAAGAAGAGCAGTAACCAACAATCTAACATTAAGAGTTTTGAAAGAAAGAGGGGGTTGACAAGCCCCCTTTTTCTATGGTATTGTAAAAAAGTGAAAAAAATGCAATGACAAGGAATAGTAAGCAGGGGAGAGCTTCAGAGAGCTGCCGTTTGGTGAAAGGCAGCAGCTTATAACTGCCGAACTGACCTTAGAGCACCGGCAGGGAAACGTCATTATATAAAGACGGAGTAGTTGGCGGCGGGTATTCCCGTTATAGAATATCGAGGGCAAGGCAGATGGCTGCCTTGAAATAGAGTGGTACCGCGAAGTCTTTTCGTCTCTATACAAAGAGAAAGAAAGGGCTCTTTTTTTTCATAAGAAGAGACCCGGAAAGGAAACACAAAACACAATGAACAAGAATTACGATCCAAAAGAAATTGAATCAAAATGGCAGAAGGTCTGGACTGATGAGAAGGCATTTGCCGCAACAGATGACTACACTAAGCCAAAGTATTATGCTTTGGTTGAGTTTCCATATCCGTCAGGACAGGGACTTCATGTAGGTCATCCGCGTCCATATACCGCACTGGATATTGTTGCCAGAAAGAGAAGATTACAGGGCTACAACGTACTGTATCCAATGGGATGGGATGCATTTGGTCTTCCAACAGAAAACTACGCAATTAAGAATCATATTCACCCGAAGATCGTTACAAAGAATAATGTAGCTCGTTTCAAAAATCAGCTGCAGTCTTTAGGTTATTCCTTCGATTGGGACAGAGAGATTAACACAACTGATCCGAATTACTATCACTGGACACAGTGGATCTTCTTAAAGCTGTACAAAGCAGGCTTGGCATATAAGTCAGAGATGCCTGTTAACTGGTGTACTTCCTGTAAGGTAGGTCTTGCAAACGAGGAGGTTGTAAACGGTGTATGTGAGCGTTGCGGAAGCCCTGTTGTTCGTAAGATGAAGAGCCAGTGGATGTTAAAGATTACCGAATATGCAGATAAGCTGATCGATGGTCTTGACAGCGTTGATTATGTTGAGAAGGTAAAGGTTTCTCAGAGAAACTGGATTGGCCGTTCAAATGGTGCAGAGGTTGATTTTGCAATCGCTGGTACAGATGATAAGCTTCGCATCTATACAACACGCCCGGATACTTTATTTGGTGTAACATACATGGTAGTATCCCCGGAGCATCCATATCTTGATAAGTATAAGGATCAGATTTCCAACTGGGATGAGATTGTTGCATACCGTGAGGAAGCAGCAAAGAAGTCTGACTTCGAGCGTTCTGAGCTGGCAAAGGATAAGACTGGTGTTGAGATCAATGGCTTAAAGGCAGTTAATCCGGTAAATAAAAAAGAAATCCCGATCTGGGTTTCTGATTATGTACTGATGAGCTATGGTACTGGTGCAATCATGGCAGTTCCGGCTCATGATGAGAGAGACTGGGCATTTGCAAAGAAGTTTAACCTTCCAATTGTTGAGGTTGTAGCAGGCGGAGATGTTCAGAATGCTGCATTTACTGATGTTCAGACAGGAACACTTGTAAACTCAGGATTCCTTGATGGACTTGAGGTTGCTGATGCAAAGAAGAAGATTGTTGAGTATCTTGAAGAGAATAAGATTGGTACACCAAAGAAAAACTATAAGTTAAGAGACTGGGTATTCTCAAGACAGCGTTATTGGGGTGAGCCGATTCCGATCGTAAAGTGCGAAAAGTGTGGATATGTTCCGTTATCAGAGGACGAGCTGCCGCTGGAGCTTCCAGATGTAGAAAGCTATATGCCGACTGATAATGGTGAATCTCCATTAGCTGCTATGACTGATTGGGTTAATACAACATGTCCATGCTGTGGTGGTCCGGCAAAGAGAGAGACTGATACTATGCCTCAGTGGGCAGGTTCATCATGGTATTTCTTACGCTATACTGATCCGCACAATAATGATGCACTGGCAAGCAAAGAAGCTATGAAGTATTGGCTGCCGGTAGACTGGTACAATGGCGGTATGGAGCATACTACACTTCATCTTCTGTATTCTCGTTTCTGGCATCGTTTCCTGTATGATCAGGGTGTTGTTCCATGCAAGGAGCCATATCAGAAGAGAACTTCTCATGGAATGATTCTTGGTGAGAATGGTGAGAAGATGTCTAAGTCACGTGGAAATGTTATTAACCCGGATGATATTGTAAACGAGTTTGGTGCAGATACACTTCGTACTTATGAGATGTTTATCGGTGCATTTGAGCTTGCAGCAAGCTGGAGCAATGAGGGTGTAAAGGGCTGCCGCCGTTTCTTAGAGCGTGTATGGAAGCTGCAGGATATGCTGACTGATGAGGAAGGTTTCTCTAAGGATATGGAAACTAAGATGCATCAGACTATGAAGAAGGTTTCCTCAGACTTTGAGACCTTAAAGTACAACACAGCAATCGCTGCAATGATGGCACTTTTAAATGATTTCTACAAGAAGGGCAGCATCACAAAGGGCGAGTTAAAGACATTTTTGATTCTGTTAAATCCAGTTGCACCTCACATCACAGAAGAAATGTGGGCAGACTGCGGTTTTGGCGGACGTCTGTATCAGCAGGCTTGGCCAGAGTATGATGAGGCAAAGACTGTTGAGAATACAGTAGAGATTGCCGTTCAGATTAACGGAAAGACAAAGGGTACTGTTTCTATTACAAGAGATTGTGATAAGGATACTGCTATTGCAGCAGGAAAAGAAGTAATCAAGGATAAGCTGACTGGAAATATTATCAAAGAGATTTATGTTCCAGGAAGAATTATCAACATCGTTATGAAATAATGTGAAATAAAGCCGCAGCATACAGTCGCATAATGCGGCAGCGCTGCGGCTTTATTGTAATTATTCAGAAAAGAGGTTTCTATGAAGATTTGCAAAAGGATAAAAGCAACAGTTCTGGCGTTGTGCCTGGTAATTGGTATGTGTGCAGTTTCACTTCCACAGACCGTTCATGCTGAGTATGGCGATAATGCATATGCGTTTATGAAGCAGCTGCAGTCTAATTATCCATATCGTCAGGTCAATTCATCAAATGGAATGCTGTCAGGAGCAGAGGAATGGTTAAAGTCACAGATTGTTACGATGGGTTATGAGTATATGGCACAGCCATTTACCATGACATCAGCTGATGGCGTGACACCATGCTATGGAGAAAATCTTATTTTTTCAAAGCAGGGAGCAAGTGATCGTGTTATCGTAGTCGGTGCACATTATGACTGTGTGGAGCAGACTTTTGGCACTGATGATAATGCATCGGGAGTCGGCGTACTGTTAGAGCTTGCAAGCATCTACAGCACAAAAGAATCTCCGTATACTATTCGCTTCGTCCTATTTTCAGCAGAGGAGCCGGGTTGTCTTGGAAGTCAGTATTATGTAGATAATCTTAGCCAGGAAGAGCGCGACCGCATTGCATGTATGATAAATATTGATACGATTGCGGCAGGCGACAATATGTATCTCTACGGAGGCACTGTGGATGACAGTGGAAGCATTGTTCAGGATTGGGCTGTTTATCAGGCACAGTCAGCAGCAGATCTTCTTGGTCTTGATATGTCTTTCCATCCAGATGTAAACGACAGTTTCCCGACACCTACAAAAGCAACAGCGAGTGATCAGATGCCATTTGCTAATGTAGGTATTCCTTATATCTATTGTGAAGCTTCAAACTGGAATGGTGAGCCGTACACAAATTTCTATCAGACAAGCAATTCGGCCGTTAATGGCGGTACTATTATGCATAAGGCTGAGTATGATAATCTGACATTTATCGAGAATACGTTTGGAACGCGTGCATATGAGCACCTTCAGGCATATGCTAAATTGCTCGATTATCTGCTTGAGAATATGAAGGAGGGCGAGTACGCAACTGGCTATACCTTCGAGGATACTAATACAAAGGCAACTACAACTAGTTCCGTTTATTTAAGAGAGAGACCGACACAGTACAGTCCGTCAGTTACATTGCTGGATGCAGACACTGAGGTTACTGTGACAGGTTATCATGCAAGCTGGTGCCGCGTCGAGGTAGATGGTCAGGAAGGCTATATTAAGACTGATTATCTGACAATGGAAGAGGAGATTGCTTCTAAGGAGGATGAATCATCAGAAGAAGAATCTGAAGAAGCATCAAAAGAAGAAAGCAGTATGTCAGAGGAGTCATCATCTGAGGCTGCTGAAAATGAATCAGAAGAAGCTGTTTCAGAGAGTGAATCTTCAGAAAGCGAATCTTTCAAGAATGAAGCCTCCAAGAATGAAACCGTTTCTGAGGCGGCGTCAAGTGAGAAAGAAACAGATGGGGCTTTGAGTCAGAGTGCTTCCAGCCAGAATGCATCCGCGCCTGAAGCTGACAGCCAGAATACAGTTGAAAAGATTATTGACCAGTTAAAAAATGATCCGTATACACTTCGTATTGTACTGATTGCTGCTATCATAATTATTGGCATATGGCTGTGTGTATTTATTGCACTTCGCCGTAAGAAGAATGCGCAAAAAAATGAAGACTCAAATGGAGCATCAAATAGTTCTGAGGAAACATTAAAGAAAGCGAAACGGGCAGATATGTCTGATTCAAAAGATTCAGATAATGGCTTTGCAGATCCGGATAAAAATAAAGACGAAAAATAAAAATATGATGTTGGGGTCAAAAGGTATTTTGCCCCCAACTGATATCCACGAATTACTCCGTTGCTATGCAACTTTCGCAATTCTAAAAACATTCGGATTCGCTGATTTTCCTTGAAAATCGCTGTATCCTCATGTTTTTGCGGGCCCCAAGCTCAAAAACCTAATCGTGCAAGCACGAACGGCTTTTGGAGCTTTTGACCCTGATATCATAAAAATAAGAGACAGGAATGACGCAAATATTCCTGCCTCTTTTTGTATGCGTATATATCAAGTATTAGATTGAGGAGGTGGTGTCTTTTTGCTTTGCTTCGCCAGCATTTTGGAAAGTTGGTGCAAAAGCTCCACTCTTTTTTTCTCCTTTGGAGAAAGGTTTTTTGTCAGCTGTGATACTAGTGCATCTGTCTCTTCATCGCTAAAACTCATATGCTTTCCAGCGATTTGGCGATTAATGCCAAGAAGAAATGGAAACAGCTCGTTTTGACTTTTGCCAGAAGCTTCACTGACGATTTGTTTAATAAACTGAGCTTTTTCAGGTGACATATTGTCAAATGGTGTTGTCATTGTGCTTGGCGCCTCCTTCTGATTCATATTCGCGATAAAGTCGTGCCATCTGGGCAAGATTTGTTACCATGTCAAGCGTTTCAAGCTCCTTAGGCGTGCAGTATTCGCGGATTGACTGAGATAAGCCTGTGAGCGGATCCTGGTCATCCTTACTGCAGGCCTCAAGAGATTCTTCTTCCTCATCAAGCCTGTGCATTGCCTGCTGAAGCTCAAACATGCGTACACAGATACGGCAGGCTTCACGAAGCGGCGAGTGCATGTACGGCAAAGAGGCTTTTAAAATCTGAATGTGGCGCTTTTGCTGCATAAGGCACCTCTTCGATTTTCTTTTTTCTTTAATGGAGTATATGCGGACAACATGTTTGTTAGTACATAAGTTATAGTAAGCAGATGACAAGAAGGAGCGACATATGCTTATTATAGAGAAGAATGCAGTTTATGAGGTGGATTGTGAGTGTCTTCAGAAAAAACGGGGGCGCTATGCCAATTTAACATGTGAGGAGCGACAGATTGAAAAAGAACAGATTATTGTGCCAACAGGCGGCGTATGCAAAGAATCACTTTCTTATACAGGAAAAGGCGTAACGGTAGCCATTTTGGATACAGGCCTATATCCGCATCCTGATTTTAAAGATCGTATTGTGGGTTGGTATGATGCGATAGGCCATGAGGCGTATCCGGTCGATCCAAACGGACATGGAACACAGGAAGGAGGAAATTAATGTTGCTTTTTTTACAAAGGTGTGCTATTCTGTCTATAACAGATGCCTACAAAGGTTTAGAACAACGAGGTGTGGGGAATGAATATGATAATTAATAAGGAAGCAGCGACACTTGAAAGAACATCTGCGAATGAAGGAGTGCAGCTGCAGTCGCTGACATTAAGCGAAGGTACTATCCGTTTTGAGCCGGATGTAACTGATTACAATGTAACGGTTGCAGAGGATGTGACGAAGATTTTGGTAAAAGGCGTTACAAGCGATGAGAACAGCTTTTATACGGTAAGCGGAAATACGAATCTTGTGAAAGGAAAAAACGAGATTGTTGTTACTGTTACCGATAAGGATGGCAACATCGGACATTACTACATTCATGTGCAGGTGGGAGAGCAAAAAGAGCAGACATCGCAAAGTGATTCCCAGTCACAGACAAATCGGGCAGCTCAAAGTGTTTCTGAGTCAGTGGCTAAGCCGGGTGATGAAAATGAGCTTCTCTCAAACACTGTTAATGAGTTTAAGACTTTTGCAGAAACTGTTACCTCAGGAAATCTTCAATATGTCACATATGGCGTGCTAGGATGCGGTGCATTGGCATTTGTTTTGTGGGTTGCAGTCTTTATTAGAAGGGCAGCGGCAAAACGGCGCTACAAAAAGGAAAGAAATGAGCGCATGGCTCGCAGAAAAGAACAGGAAAAGCAGTGGGAGCTTGCTCAGACGCAGCAGGATATTCTTTTAAAGCAGGTTGATGAGCTGCTTGAGAAGAAAAAAACGCAGAATACACGAGGACCAAAAGTGCATGACGAAGAGCCAGAGGACTTTGATTATGACGAAGGCTATACAGATGATGAAGACGATTACGGCGATTATGATGAAGAACAAGAGGCCGAGCTGGATCGTTGGTTAGCCGGACTGGATGATGGCCAGGACGAGGACAGGTGATTAGATGATAATAAAGATAGATTTTAACAGTGATGAAGCAATTTATATGCAGATTACTAACCAGATTATTATGGGTATCGCAAAGCGGCAGATCTGTGATGGAGATCAGCTGCCTTCCATACGAAATATGGCAGATGAGATCGGCATAAATATGCACACTGTCAATAAAGCATACACAGTACTCAGACAGGCAGGTTATGTAAAGTTAGATCGCAGAAGAGGTGCTATTGTCAGTGTAGATGTTGATAAAATTGAGGCAATCGAAGAAATTCGAAGAGAATTGTCTGTTACACTGGCGAAGGCAGGCTGCATGCATATATCAAAAGAAGAGATCCACGAGCTGGTGGATGAGATTTACAACAAACATTTGTCAGATGTTCAAAATTAAATTTGTTTTGGACGAAAACAGTTATTTTTGTGAGGAGGAATAACTATGCTTTGTGAGCAATGCAGGATGAGGGAAGCCAGCATTGTCATCCGGGAAGTAGTAAACGGGACTGTGACGGAGCGCAACTTGTGCAGTGAATGTGCATCTCAGTCTGATCTGGGCGGAATCCTTATGGATTCTTCAAGCCCATTTGCAAAACTTTTGTCAGGAATCCTTGGAATCAGCGATTCCAGACGCAGCGAGGAGGAGGACGCATCTAAGCTGTCCTGTCCGACTTGTGGGATGACATACAAAGAATTTGTTCAGGACGGACGCTTTGGCTGTGCGGACTGTTACAATACATTCGGGCTTTTAATAAATAACAGCATTAAAAAGATACAGGGAAATAATTCCCATACCGGAAAGAAACCGCGCTTTTTGGGTGATAAAAAGATTCATGCAGATATGGTAGCTGATGCCAAGAAGCGTCAGAGTTTGCAGGAGCAGCTTGAGATTTGTCAGGCAAAGCAAAAGGAAGCTGTTTTGGAGGAAGATTACGAAAAGGCAGCCTACTACCGCGATGAGATCAAAAAGATTAAGGAAAGGATTCAGGCCGGTGATGAAGTGGTATGAGGAGAAGGATGCGGAAAATGATGTAATCGTTGCAAGCAGAATCCGTCTGCTTCGCAACCTGCGTGATTACAAATTTCCGTGGAAATTAGAGGAAGAGGATGCAAAAAGGTTGACGAAGGAGCTTGAAGAAAAGCTTTGTGGAATCGGCAGCCTTGATGGAAGAAGTTACCAGACATGGGATCTTTTAACGATGACGCAGACAAAAAGAAATGCCCTTCGTGAACGGCGCATGATTAGCCGCCGTGCAGCAAAGGAGCCAGGATATGCAGGACTTATTTGTTCAGCAGATGATGCCGTGAGTCTGACAATCAATTGTGAGGATCACCTTCGGATGCAGATAAGTCATGCAGGTTCACAGCTTCGCCAGTCATGGAAGGAGATGGATAAGATCGATGATTATATAAATGAGCTGTATCCATATGCGTTTGATGATCAGGTTGGTTATCTTACGACATATCCTACTAATATAGGAACTGGCATGAGAGCATATCTTGTGCTTCATCTGGCACTTCTTGATTCTGTCAGCCGTTTTGATGATATGGTTGACGAGATTGGGCGTTTTGGATTAAAATTAAAGCCAGCTTTTTCAAGTGACAGACAGTTAAATGGAAATATGTATGTGCTGTACAATGAAAAGACACTTGGAACAAGCGAGGAGGAAATTTTAGAGCTTCTTGATAAAGTAGGCGGTCAGCTTGCCAGTCAGGAGCGAACACTTCGCGATAATTCCATTGAACAGCATAGGCTTGAGGTGGAGGATATCTGCTATAAGGCATATGGTACGATTCGTTATTCAAAGCTCATGACATTGAAGATGGGCATGCATCTTGTATCACAGCTTCGCTGGGGACAGGAAAAACAAATTATTAGATTCAAGGAATATTGCAATTTTTATGAAATTATGATGGGAATGCAGGAGGCAAATCTGACAGCACAAAATAAGACGACAGGTGTATCAAAGCAAAATCAGCTGCGTGCAGATTATCTTAGAAGCTGTCTGCCAGAGCTTGTGCAGCCGTAACTCATCACATATGGAGGAAAAACACTTATGTTTGAACGATTTACAAATCGGGCACAGGAAGTTATAGGTGAGGCAAAGAAAGCCGCTGCGCAGCTAGAGCAAAATTATATCGGAACTGAGCACCTTCTTCTTGGCCTTGTGCGTGTTTCGGACAGCGTGGCAAGTAAGCTTTTGCAGGAACAGGGCGTTACAGAGGAGCGTCTTGAGGAATTGATTTCATCGCTCATTACACCGACGGGTTCCGTCAGTGTGCGTGAACCAGATGGATTTTCACCGGAAGCATACCGCGTAATCCAAAGTAGCTACTTAGAGGCAAAGCGCTTTCATTCCAGTCTGGTTGGAACAGAGCATATTTTAATCTCAATGCTCAAAAGCTTCGACTGTGCCGGAACAAAGCTTTTGAATACAATGAAAGTAAATATTCGTCAGCTTTATATAGAGCTTGTATCTGCAAAGGATGGCGATGTGGCAGCGGCAAGGGAAGATGTGGAATCACTTCAGTATACAAGAAATGCAGAAAGTAAAACACCGCTTCTTGATCAGTATAGTACAGATCTGACAGAGCTTGCTAAAGAAGGAAGGATTGACCCGGTTATCGGCCGTGAGCAGGAGATTAATCGTGTGATCCAGATTTTAAGCAGACGTACAAAAAATAATCCTTGTCTGATCGGTGAACCTGGTGTTGGAAAAACTGCGATTGCAGAAGGTCTGGCAAGCCGTATCTATGAGGGAAATGTGCCAGATACTATTTCTGGAAAACGTGTGGTGACACTCGATATGGCTGGCATGGTAGCCGGCTCAAAGTATCGCGGTGAGTTTGAAGAGCGCATGAAAAATGTGATCAATGAAGTGCGAAACGATGGTCAGACACTTCTATTTATTGATGAGCTCCATACATTAGTTGATGCAGGCGGCGCAGATGGAGCTATGAATGCTTCTAATATTTTAAAGCCATGCCTTGCAAGAGGTGAGCTTCAGATTGTCGGAGCAACTACTATTGATGAGTACAGAAAGCACATCGAAAAGGATGCTGCTCTTGAGAGAAGATTTCAGCCTGTTATGGTAGAGGAGCCTTCTGAGGATGAGACAGTTGCTATTTTGAAGGGTCTACGCCATGTTTACGAGGAGCATCACAGAGTTAAGATTACAGATGCAGCATTAGAGGCGGCTGTTAAGCTTTCATCACGCTACATCAATGATCGTTTCTTGCCGGATAAGGCGATTGATCTTGTCGATGAGGCCGCTTCTAAGGTTCGATTAGCAGCATTTGTTGCGCCAGAGGCAGTATCAAAACTTAAAAAAGATATTGAAAGCTTAAATCAGGAAAAGGAAAGTGCAATTCAGGAAGAAGCATTCGAGAAAGCTGGAGAGATCAAGAAAAAACAGGATAGAAAACAGGCACAGATCAATCGTCTGATGGAAAAGTGGGAGCAGGAAAAGGAAAATACGCGCTTACAGGTAACAGAGCATGAGATTGCAGATGTTGTTTCTACCTGGACAAAGATTCCGGTTCGCTCACTCGAAGAGGGTGAGGCAAAGCGTTTGATGAATCTTGAAAATGTGCTTCATGAACGCGTTGTCGGACAGCAGGAAGCTGTAACTGCTATTTCTAAGGCAATTCGCAGAGGACGTGTCGGCTTAAAGGATCCAAAGCGTCCAATCGGTTCTTTCTTGTTTTTAGGTCCAACAGGTGTTGGAAAAACAGAGCTGTCAAAGGCACTTGCTCAGGCAATGTTTGGAACAGAAAATGCAATTATACGTGTTGATATGTCCGAATATATGGAAAAGCACAGCGTCAGCAAGCTCATTGGTTCACCGCCAGGATATGTAGGATACGAAGAGGGTGGTCAGCTCTCAGAGCGTATTCGCCGCAATCCATACAGTGTACTTCTTTTTGATGAGATTGAAAAAGCACATCCAGATGTATTTAACATTCTGCTTCAGGTGCTTGATGATGGACAGATTACAGATGCGCATGGCAGAAAAGTCAGCTTCAAAAATACAGTGATCATCATGACCTCTAACTGCGGTGCTGCCAATATTATGTCACCAAAGCGTTTAGGATTCGGTGCATCATCTGATGCAAAGGCAAACTACGAGCAGATGAAGGCAAAGGTTATGGAGGATGTTAAGCAAAGCTTCAAACCGGAATTTTTAAATCGTATTGATGAGATCATTGTATTCCATCCGCTGTATAAGGAGGATATGAAAGCTATTCTTGATATCATGCTTCGTTCAGTCACATCAAGAGTAATGGAAAACATGGAACTCAAGCTTAAGGTGACAGATGAAGCACAGGACTATCTGATTGACAAGGGCTTTGATGAAAAATATGGTGCACGTCCGCTTAGAAGAGCTCTCCAGACATACCTTGAGGACTCAATGGCAGAGGAAATACTAGAGGGACGTATAGAGCGCGGTGACAGCGTAACAGTTGAAAAGGGTGAGAATGGACTGAAATTTTCTGTGCGCCATAAAAGAAAAACGCCTGTAAAAAAGGCTGAATAAAGTTTAATTTTTGGTTGGAAAATCAAATTTGATATGCTATACTGAAATAGCGATAGGCGGTTCGCCTGTGGGGTGGGCCGCAAATAGTATACGATGCAATGCAGCAGCAAAAATCAGGAGGAAACAGTAATGGCAGGAATTAAGGAATTAATCCGCACTGAGGAAGACAATACATTAAGCTTTGGAAATTATGATCTTCCGACAAAAGGTAAGGTTTCGGATTATGTATTTGACGGAGATGTATATAAGGTAAAGACTTTCCATGATATCACCAGATTAGAGAAAAACGAGACATTTGCCTATGAGTCAACACCGGGAACCGTAGTTACCGATTATAAGGAGACTGAGGATACATTGTCCTTTATCGTAAATGGTTTCCAGGATACACAGATCATCGTTGCAGTAGAGGATGACACTGAGTATCAGGTAAGTGTGGATGATGCCGTAATTGAAAATTATGAGACTAACCTTTCCGGAAAGATCGTAATCTCACTTGAGCTTGAGCCGGGATGTGTAAAGAAGGTTCAGATTTGCAAGAAATAATGAACTCGCTCATATAGTTCATACATAGCCCAATATGGCAAATCATGGGGACGGGATTTGTGGCTGCTTGAGGCCAGATCCCTGTCCTCTTTTTTTAGGAGGAATGATGAAGGCAAAACAAACCGCTTTTTTTTGCAAAGAATGCGGATATGAGTCCGCAAAATGGATGGGGCAGTGTCCGGGATGTCGCCAGTGGAATACTTTTGTTGAAGAGCCTACGGCAGGAAGTTTTGCCACAACAAAATCAGGCGGCGCGAAAAAGCAGGGACTAGAAGCATCAAAGCCGCTTCGTCTTGAAGAAATAAGTACAGATGAGGAAGACAGAAGCAGTACAGGGCTTCATGAGCTGGATCGTGTTTTGGGCGGTGGTCTTGTTACAGGTTCTTTAATTCTTGTTGGCGGTGATCCTGGTATTGGAAAGTCAACGCTTCTTTTGCAGGTATGCCGAAATCTTGCTGTATCTGGCAAAAAGGTACTGTATGTGTCAGGTGAGGAATCTGCCCGTCAGGTAAAGATGCGTGCAGATCGTCTTGGCGGTTTTTCGGGTGAGTTATTGCTGCTATCGGAGACAAATCTTGAAAAAATTGATAATACGATCACAAAGGAAATGCCGCAGGTGGTAGTGATTGATTCTATTCAGACTATGTATCGCGAAGATATCTCATCAGCGCCGGGAAGTGTTGGTCAGGTAAGGGAATGTACTAATATGCTTATGCAGATTGCAAAGGGCAGAAATATCACGATTTTTCTTGTCGGTCATGTGACAAAGGAAGGTGTAGTTGCAGGTCCGAGAGTGCTTGAGCATATGGTTGATACAGTACTTTATTTTGAGGGAGACCGCAGTGCAATGTACCGTATTCTTCGTGCAGTAAAGAATCGTTTTGGTGCGACAAATGAGATGGGTGTATTTGAAATGGTACAGTCAGGCTTAAAGGAAGTTGCAAATCCATCTGCTTACCTGCTTGAAGGAAGAAGCCTCGACAGCAGTGGAACGGTCACGGCCTGTCTTATGGAAGGAACGCGCCCAATTATGCTTGAGGTGCAGGCACTAGTCTGCCGGACAAGCTTTGGATTGCCAAGACGTACGAGTGCTGGAATTGATGGAAATCGTGTAAATTTATTGATTGCTGTTTTGGAAAAACGAATGGGTATGGCACTGTCTTCATGTGATGCGTATGTAAATGTCACAGGAGGAATAAAGATTAGTGAACCTGCGCTGGATTTGGCAGTCGTCATGGCAATTGCAGGAAGCTTTCGTGATCGCGTGATTGATGCGCACACTGTTATTTTTGGAGAAGTCGGACTGGCAGGAGAGATTCGTGGTGTAAGTATGGTGCAGCAGCGAATCAACGAAGCTGCAAGACTTGGTTTTACATGTTGTATTTTGCCAAAGATCAGCGCGAAAGATATTAAAATTCCAGAGGGAATGAAATGTATTCCAGTTGCAACTGTAAAAGAGGCCGCGGGGCTGATCGAAAGGATGAATGGGCGAGAATAGGGAAGATAATGTGAAATAGGGTCAGAGAAATCTGGCCCTATATTTTATTTATTGAAATTTTGGCAACAAAAAAGACATCCATAATGGATGTCTCTCAAGCAGGGGTAACAGGATTCGAACCCGTATTTACGGTTTTGGAGACCGTTGCTCTACCATTGAACTATACCCCTTTATGTTTGTCAGCTTTTGTAGCCGACTTCTATATACTATCATATGAATATTAATTTGTCAACACTTTTTTTGAAAAAATTCCGAAAATTGATAAAATGTATTACAGTTCACTCGTCATGTTAGATCTGGACAAATTTCATGCTTGCATAGAAATTTGACAGATCAGCAGGACGAAGTGGACGCCCGTTCACGGATAAGCCAATATTACGGCAAAGCCCTAAGGTGAATGGATTTCACGAGCCGGACACTTGGAGCAGGTCTTTCAAAGTAATGTATGATAAGAAAGAACATAAAAGGAACCTGCGGAGTTTGGTCCGGCGACGAAACCATTACACCGAAGGGCTTCGTAACCTAACGCGTGAACTGTAAGAAAATGGTAAGAACAAAAACTGCGGCATAGTGCTTGCGAAGAAGCATTAAGTGTGGTAAAATTGTTGTGATTCAATTTATGATAAGATTTCAAAGGGGTACAAGCATGAACACACATACAGTTGAAGAATTGTACCGCCTGGCACAGCAGGGAAATACTGAGGCGCTCACGAGACTTGGTATCTGCTACAAAAATGGAACCGGTACGGCTGTGGATCACGGTGCAGCAGCACAGTGTTTTTACTCAGCAGCGAATGCAGGAAATGCAGAAGCACAGTATCAGCTTGGTATCTGCTATGAGGAAGGCATTGGACTAGAGCAGGATATGTCTGCTGCCGGATATTGGTTTCAGGAAGCGGCAAGGCGGTTTTACGAAGCTGCCCAGGTTGGAAATCCGCAGGCTCAATATGGACTGGCAAATTGCTATGCAGAGGGCCGAGGAGTAGAAAAGGATGAAGCTGCTGCTGTTTACTGGTATCAGGCATCAGCACAGCAGGACTATGCGGATGCACAGTATAATTTAGGCTATTGCTTTTTATTTGGCATCGGTGTAGAGGCAAATGAAATCATAGCACTCAAATGGTACAGCAGTGCCGCATCTCACGGTGATCCGCAGATGCAGCATAATCTGGGACTTATTTATAAAAATGGCTATGGAGGAGTAAGCAAAAACTACGGAAAAGCTGCAGAATGGTTTTTTAAAGCTGCCAGACAGGGCTATTCCGAGTCAAAGGTTGAGCTTGCACAGATTTACTTTCGGAATCCGCTGGCGGTAAAAGATATTTCCATTGCAGAGCGTCTGATGACAGAGGCGGCAGAGGAAGGAAATACACGTGCCCAGGAATATTTGGTGCATTATTATTTTGATCAGGATGCAGAAAAGTATGATTTGAAAAAGGCATGCAGATGGGCATCTGAGTGTGCAGACAGCAGTGATCCAACAGTTGCTGTCGTTCTTGGTATTAGCTTTGCTAATGGCGAGGTGGCTGAGATCGATGAGAAGCAGGCATTTGAGTGGCTGTCAAAAGCAAAGGATCAGGAGAAAAAGTTAAATGGAGAGGCATGTTATTACCTTGGAAAGTTTTATGAGGAAGGTAATGTGACAGAAAAGTCACTTGATGATGCCGAACATTTTTATAAGTTGGCTGTAAGAAAGCACTTTGCAAACGGATCTGAATCACTCGAAAGAGTTAGAAGAGAGAAGGAAGAAATACGTAAGGCAGAGGAAGCAAAAGCCCTTCAAGAGCAAAAAGAGGCAGAGGAGCTTAAAAAGCAGGAAGAAGTAAAGCAGCTTTTGAATTTAAAGCCAGAGCAGGCAGAGGGCGATGTAAAATCAGAGGAAGAAGTTTCAGAACCAGAAGAGGCAGAATCAGAGGAAAAAGCTTCAGAACCAGAAGAAACAAAACCTGAGGAAGCTGTTTTAGAACCAGAAGAAGCAAAATCCGAGGAAGAAGCTACAGAACTAGAAGAAGCAAAATCCGAGGAAGAAGCTTCAGAACCAGAAGAAACAAAAACTGAGGAAGAAACTTCAGAACCAGAAGAGGCAGAATCAGAGGAAAAAGCTTCAGAACCAGAAGAAGTAGAATCAGAGGAAGAAGCTTCAGAACCAGAAGAAGCCAAATCTGAGAAGGAATCTTTAGAAGCTACAAATACAACTGATATTGCTTTTGCTCGTTTATTACAGCAGGCAAAAGAAACTCAAAGTCGTATTCAGAAACTTCCAAAGCAGGAAACTGTAAAGGAAGAAGATCAAAAGACACAGGAAAGTGAATCTTTGCCAAAGGAAGAGACAAAAGAGACTGAAACTGTTTCTCCAGAGCCAGTTGAAGAAGATTTTGTTTCTGAGATTGAGGAAGCAGAAAGCTCCATTCAAAAAGAAATTGCTGCGGCACAAAAGTTTGAAAAGGAACTTGATGTGCTGCAAAAGAAGATGGCACAGAATGTGCAGGATCTTCAGGAAGAAAAGAATGAAGCAGAAAAAACAAAAGTTTTTGACAAAGCGGATCTTGATCAAATTCAGCAGGTAGAAGCAAATCCTTCTAGCGAAGATACTGAATCGGCAGAGGAATCAGAGCAGGAAGAAGCTGATATTGAAACTGATGTCGAAACTGATGCTGAAATTAATAATGATATTGAAACTGATATTGCATATGATACAGAGGAATCTGAGAATGTAGACAGTGAGGAAGCTGAAACATTTTTCGAAGAAGAGGAAGAAGACGAAGATGATGAGGAGTGGGAAACCTCCGCGGATAATTTTGTTGCTTCTCTTTTAAAGACGGGTGCAAAGCTTACTAATACATCAGAACCAGTGATTCGCGAAGAGGAAGAGACAACTTCTGAGACAGTTGAACCGGAATCAGAAAATCAAAACATTGAAGATGAATCTGTAGAAACTGATTCTTCAAAAGCATTTTCAGAAGAAACAGAGTCTTCTGAAAATGAGTCTGCAGAAGCAGAGCCTTCAAAAGATGACTCTGCAGAAATAGATGAAGAAGAATCACTTGAAGAAAGTGAAGATGAGTCTTTAACAGATGAAGTCGCAGACTACATAGAAAATTCTGATAATTCTGATGATGCAGTTGATTCTGATGACGATAATTCAGACGATGCAGTTAATTTAGAAGAAGATTCTAAAGAGGAAGCTGCTAGCGATCTTGTAGAAGAATCATTGAGTGATGAGTATTCACAAGATGAATATTCAGAAGATGGATATTCAGAAGAAGATTACGCGGAAGATGATTATCAAAAAGAGGATGACAGCTTTGAAGATGAAAATGATTCCAAAACAGAGAATCAAAACGAATCTTTAGTAAAGAGCATGCCAAGAGCAACTCTTGTGGATGACTCTGTCTATGAATATGAAAAGGCCATTATCGATGATTTGAAGCAGGAAGATGTCAGTAGATATGTCGATGTGGATGAGGAAACATATGAAGAAGTAAAGAAGAAAAAGCATCATATCGTACCGATTGTGATTCTTGTTCTTGTTTCTTCGATTGCGCTTGCCGCAGCGATCCTTGCAGCGACAGGTCATCTTGGAGAATTTGTAAATGCACTGAATGAGCAATTTTCATCTGGAAATCAGCCAGACGCAGAAGAGTCTGCAAAGCTTCCAGAAAAATCTTCTGACAAATCATTAGAAGAGAATACTGAAAAAGAGCATTCATCAGAGGTTAAGTCATTTGAAACACAAACGTCATCTGAGACAGCTCCATCATCAAGTGCAGATGATAATTTAGAAAATAATAACGAAAATAATCAAACTTCCCAGAATACAGCAGCTGATACAGCTGCTGTATCTGATAGTGCAGAAATTACTTCAAGTGCAGGCAGTACAGAGCCCTCTTCCTTAAAAGAAGAGAGTAGCACACAAGAAAAATCTGTGGATGAAGTAGAGACTGAGTCAGAATCAGAGACAGAAAAAGAGTATCAAACTGAAACAGAAACCGAGAAAGAATCTGAAACAGAGACAAAGCCAGCTTCTATTGAACAAGAGAAAACAAGTCTTGAGCAGACAGAAACAAGCACAGAAGAAGCTGAAACTGAAAATAAATCTGAGGAAGAATCAGAGAGAGAAACAGAGAAAGAATCTCAAACAGAATCAGAAGTAGAAACTGAAACAGAGACAGAAACTGAAACAGAAACAGAGTCTGAATCTGAGACTGAAACCGAGATGGAGACAGAAGCAGAATCCGAGCCTGATGAGGATAATACAAATCCATATCATGAAGCGGCAAAAGCAAAGTATCCAACTTTTTCAAATGAAAGCTATGCTCCAATTCCAGAGGTTTCTTCGGGATGTATTTACGCAAAATATACCAATTTTGATGAGGCTTTTCAGACACTCTATACTAATCAGAGTGATTTGGCAGGAGCAGCGCAGGTTGCACTGAATACACCAGGATTTAATATTATTGGCTATCGTGTTTATATGCTTGCGTATCAGGATGGTATCCTGAATGCGTATAGTACACAGCTTGATGGTACAGATCTGCAGCTAAGTGCAATGAATGTTGGCACAGAAGCATATATCATGAATGGAAGCATTTTCTCAGAAAATCGCGAATATTCAATGACAGGAGATCCTGTAGGAACAGCATATCCGTATATAAAACGCTTCCTTACATTTGGTGAGGATAAGGTTTACTATCTGGATACAGATGGAGACATAACAAGAAGCGATTATCAGCATACAGTTATTCAGCGTCTTGAACTAGGCATTGATGATGGCAATGATGTGGCTTGGGCACAGGTTATTGGACCGTATCTTATTTATTATGATACAAAGACAGAGCTTATGTACAGCTGCAACTTAGATGTAGGCACGATTGTTTTGCTTGACTTTGATGGAGTCGCAGCCCCGTCAGGTCTTTGCGGAAACGGAAATTGGGTCTATGGTCTGTATGATGGAAAGCTTGCAAAGGTTCGTCCAAATGGAAGTGAACTTCAAACTATTTATGAGCCAGATGATTCATTAGAGCTTGTCTCAGTGGAGCATGCCATGGAAAATTATATTATTTTGACTGCAAAGAACACTGCAAACATAAAAACGAGTGCAGAAAATAATTCAGCAGATTCTAATGCAGGAATCAAAACGTATTGTTATAACCTGCAAACTGGAGAGCTGACTCAGCTTTCAGCCGAATAAAAAGTTTGAGGGCAAGGGTTTTAATGCCCTTGCCCTTTTACTATATAAGCAGCAAAAAAAGGAGGAATATTTGATGATTTACGACGTATTAGAATATGGTGCGAAGGCAGATGGAGTAACAAATGACGCTGCCGCTATTCAGAAAGCAATTGACGAATGCAGTGCTGCCGGTGGCGGTCAGGTTGTGCTTAGAAGCGGAAGAACATATTATTCAAGCTCCATTATTATAAAGCCATATGTAGATCTTCATTTAGAGAGAGGAAGCGTATTAAAGGCGCATAGCGATCTGACAACTTATTTTCATCCAAATGAGGGTCAGAAGGATAATGGTGTAAAGATTGAGGGAACACCAGTAACATTAAAGCCGTCATATGCTTTTATTTATGCGAAGGATGCCGACCATATGGCAATCACAGGAGATGGCGTTATTGACGGAAATGCATTTGCATTTGTAAAGCAGGTAAGCCAGTACTACGTTACAGGCGATTTTTATCCGCGCCCGACTGTCATCTATGTAGAACATTGTAATCATATCAATTTTACAAATATTATTATCAGAAATGTTTCTTTCTGGACTTTGCACACAGCAGGCTGTGATGATGTATTGATTGACCGCATTCGCATTTTAAATGATTTGAATGTTGCAAACTCTGATGGTATTGATCCAGACCATAGCACAAATGTACGCATTATAGGCTGCCATATTGAGTGTGGTGATGATTGTATTTGTCTGAAGAGTTCTGCGGGAAACATGGAATATGGTCCGACAAAAAATGTGCTGATCAGTGATTGTACATTAATTTCCACTTCCGCAGCATTGAAGATCGGAACAGAAGGAACTGGCAATTTTGAAAATCTGACAGTAAATAATTGTATTATCAGCGGCAGTAATCGTGGAATTTCTATTCAGATTCGCGATGGCGGTCATGTAAAAAATGCAATGTTTTCAAATATCATCATCGAGACACGCCGTTTCGCAGATTGCTGGTGGGGCTGCGGTGAGCCAATCAGCATAACAACACATAATCGTGTGCCAGAGAAGCAGTCTGGCCATATTTCAGGAATTACATTCCGCAATATCACCTGCGACTCAGAGAATGGTGTATTTTTATCAGGCAGTGATGGAAACCACATTGAGGATGTGCTGTTTGAAGATGTCAAGGTAAAGATTCATTCAAAGAGCAAATGGCCAAAGGGTCTTTATGATTTAAGACCAGGCTTTGGACAGAAGATTGAAGAGATTCCAAGCGCCGGCTTCTATATGAGAAGAGCAGATGGCGTGACTATACGAAATAGCCGTGTTGTTTTTGAGGGCGAAGAGCGCGATTGCTTTGGAGAGGCAATCCATGCGCAGGATTGTGCAGATCTTGTAATTGAAGGCTTTAAAGGAGAAGCAGCAAGACCAGAGTTAGAAGCAATAGTAATTGAATAGTTGAATTGCGATTAAATGTATTGCAGCAAAGCAATTATTAAGTATCAATTTAAATAAAAAGGAAGCAGAAAAACAATGAAATTTGATAAGCTGATTGAGCTCTTAAAGGAAATGGAGACAACAATAGAATCAGAAGAAAATCAGACATTTCTTGAAAAATTAAATCGAGAGGAACTGATCAACACGATGCAGTTTCTTCAAAGATGTGCAGCGCAGGCAGGGTATTACTATAATTTGCAGGCTCCAGGCAGTGAATTTGGTATTATGAAGCTGCAGGCAACAGAAAATGATGACCCGATTGTGGCACAGGCAAAAATTTGGGATAATAAAGAGCATAAGATTCGCACTCGTTTTTCTCTTCGCCGTTTAGTGACCGAGGAAGACGGCACATTGTCTGTGAAGCTGCCGTGTGGAAGCTATGAGGCAGAGGTGACATGCGGGCCAGAGTACAGTACTATATTTGTACCATTTGAAATAACAAAGGATAAAGTGACAACAATTAAGGCAAGATTGGCGCGTATAGCGCATTTAACTGATCATGGATGGACAGCAGGTGATCTTCATCATCATAGTATATACAGCAGTCCGGCATATGGCGGAACAGATCCTGTAATAGAGACTCCAGATCAGGTGTGCCGTTCCATGAAGTCTCTTGGAATGCAGTTTGGTGCGCTCAGCGACCATCATAACGTGCTTAACCATGAAGAATGGCAAAGACAAAATAATAACTTTACACCTATTATCTCAAAGGAAATTTCAACCTCTAATGGTCATGTGCTGCAGCTTGGCGTGGATGATGATGTGATCTATGAGATTCCAAATGGAAAAGAGCGCACAACGGAGAATCTTCGCAATGAATTTATCCGCATTTGCAATGAGATTCGAAAAAAAGATGGTTTGCCGCAGGTTAATCATCCGTTTGATGCGAGTTTTTCCACTCGCTACAACAGCGAGTTTTGGGATATGATTGAAATTTTTGAATCAATGGAGATTTGGAATGGTGCGACTCCATTTGCAGCTGGCACAATCAATGCTAAGGCATTCAAAAAGTGGCTGTCTCTTTTAGATGAGGGAAAGCGCCTGACTGCTACAACGGGAAGTGATACACACAACATTTATGGTGACGATTACTTTGGCATGACAGAGTGGTTAGATTGGCTGATGGATATTGTGATGAAACACCCGGAGATTTATCCAGAGCAGATGAATGAGAAGGTTGCCTATCTGACTTGGCTGTACAAGAAGGTATGGCCGCGTCTTTTATCGTGGGTGGAGCAGTCTAACACACCGTCTACAATCCATAATTATGTGTATACAAATGGAAAAAATCAGCCTCAGGAAATTCTCCAGGCTATCCGTGAGGGACATAGTTTTATAAGCAATGGTCCGCTTATTACGGCAGAGATAAATGGTGTTTCTTATGGTGATACAGCAACGCTTAAAGATAATACAGGTAAACTGTCAGTTCATGTATTTTCAAAGAAGCCAATCAATCATCTGTGGATGTATACAGGTGTTGATAAGAAGGTTGAAATTTGCACAGGATCAGGCAGTCTAGAGGGTGGCTTTGCGTATGACATAGTGACAGATGAGTTTGATTTTGGTGGTGCGTCATGGGCTTTGTTTGTGGCAGATGGAGGAGAAAATAATCTTGCAATTTCAAACCCAATATTATTTGCATGAGTTTTAAATAAAAATCTGAAAATTAGGGTAAAAATCTGACCCTGATTTTCATTAGGAGGAAAAATGAGATCACTTGACTATATGAATCGTGTGGAGGCGTATGTGAATCGCTTAAACAGCGAGCGCCGTACTGTGCTTGAAACAATCCCGCAGGTGCGTTTTTTGGATCTGATGGCAGATGAGCTCAATTGCAATGATACGACTACAGATTGCAAAGAGGATGAGAATAAAAAATATGGTGTAGCGCCAAATCTAGATGCAGCACATACAAGAGGCTATGCGAAGAGACAATTCGTATTGGAGGATTGCAGTAACTGGCCAGTTTTTTCATGCGCAGATACGTGGGGCGGTCCAGATTACCATGGGATTTTTGCTTTTTCTGTGAAAATAACAGAACAGATGAAGGGACGCATGATTGGCTTTTCGCTTGACACTGGTGCAGATGATATATGGAACACTGATAATCCACAGATCATGGTTTATGTAAATGGAGTGCTTACGTGTGCCATGGATCTTAATCATCATGAAGTAATATTAAGTGATTGTGCAGAGCCAGGAAAGATATATGATATTCGATTATATGCATATGTCAACAGTCCAGGAAAGAGTAATTTTTTATATCTTAAGGTATTCGCGAAGGAACAGGAGGCAGAGGCACTTTATTATGATATGAAGCTTCCGCTTGAGGCAGCAAAGCAAATGCGCCCGGAAGAAGAAAAAAGAAGAAAGCTTCTGGAGCTTTTAAATCAGGCAGGTGATATATTAGATCTTCGCATTAAGGGAAGTGATAAGTATCGTGCATCACTTATAGCAGCAAGTGAATGGCTTAAGGAAAATTTATATGAAAAGGAATGGGAGATTGACAGCCCAACTGTTTATGCACTTGGTCATACGCATATTGATGTGGCATGGAAATGGCCGCTTCGCCAAACAAGAGAAAAGGCTGTAAGAAGCTTTTCAACAGTGCTTTATTTGATGAAGCGTTATCCAGAGTATCGTTTCTTTTTAAGCCAGCCTCAGCTTTATGAGTATGTAAAAGAAGAAGCACCGGAGGTTTTTGAGCAGGTAAAGGAACGCGTAAAGGAAGGACGCTGGGAGGCAGACGGTGCTATGTGGCTGGAGTCTGACAGCAATTTAACTAGCGGTGAGTCACTTATTCGTCAGATTTTATATGGAAAGAAATTTTTCAATGAAGAGTTTGGCATTAAAGAGCAGGAGATATTGTGGCTGCCTGATGCATTTGGCTTTTTAGGTGCATTGCCGCAGATCATGAAGAAAAGCGGTATTCGCTACTTCCTGACAACAAAGATGGGCTGGAATGATGCCGATCAGCAGCCAGATGATACATTTCTTTGGGAAGGAATTGACGGAAGCCGCGTAACAGGCCTTTATATCACAACAAAGAATTACGAAGCATACCCGGAGCGTTTTGAAAAGCCAGTTCGCGAGGTTACATACAATGGCAGACAGAATGCCAGCCAGACAATGGGAACATGGCAGAATTACAGAAATAAAGAGCTAAATGATGCTGTTCTTACAATTTATGGTTATGGTGATGGAGGCGGCGGCCCGACAGAAGGAATGCTTGAGGAAAGTAAGCGTTTGTCTTACGGCATCCCAGGAGTTCCTAAGGTAAAGCTGTCTGGACTAAAAGAGTACTTACAGGTACTTGATAAAAATTTACAGAATAAAAAGTTAAACACATGGTATGGTGATCTGTATCTTGAGTATCATCGCGGTACATTTAGTTCAATTGCAGAGAATAAAAAGAATAACCGTATATGTGAGTATAAAAATCAGCAGGCAGAGTGGCTGGCATCACTTTTGTGGTGGATGAATAAGAAAAATGAGAATGCAAACAAGAATGCATATCCAAAAGAGACGCTTGATAAGGCATGGAAGCTTCTGTTGTTAAATCAGTTTCATGATATTTTGCCGGGATCTGCAATTGATGAAGTCTATGAGCAGTCAGATATTGACTATGCAAAGATTAAGGCAATGGATGAAGAAATAATCAGTGAGGCATTAGAAAGCCTGAGCAGTAATAATAGCGAGCAAAAAAACGGAATCTGTGCATGGAATCCACTTGGCTTTGCAGCAGAGCAGGTGATTGAGCTTGATAAAAAGAAGCAGCAGGAATGCGGTATCGACAAGGGCTGTTCTCTTACTAATGTGACAGCCGCGCAGTGCCTTAAAGATGGCAAAATGCTTGTCACAGCTACACTTCCTGCAAAGGGCAGCTTATATATGGAATTATCTGCAGAGAAAGAAAGCTTAGACAAAAAGGCAAAGAAAGAATATTTTGTTTTACGTGATGAAAATACACTTGAGACACCTTGGTATATTGTTTCCTGGAATGAGCTTGGCGAACTTACCTCTCTTTATGATAAAGAGGCAAAGCGTGAAGTTTTAGAAGCAGGTACTGTGGGAAACGAGATTGTTGTTTATGAAGATATTCCTAAGGATTATGATGCTTGGAATGTGGAGTCATATTATTCAAGAAAGCATTGGAAGACTCTTGCGAAAAAGCCTTGCATGATGACTGAGACAGGAGAAATCTGTGCTGTGCTTCACACAGAGCTTTCTTATGAGTCTTCAGTTATTGAGCAGGATATTGTATTCTTTGCACACACAAGACGCATTGATTTTAAGACAAAGATTGACTGGAAAGAACAGCAGCAGCTTGTAAAAGCAGAGTTTCATTTGGATGTCATGACAAGAACGGCAGCATGCGAGATTCCATATGGTGTGATGGAGCGTCCAACACATAGAAATACAAGCTGGCAGCGTGCCCAGTTTGAGATGTGTGCACATCGCTTTGTGGATCTGTCTGAGCCAGGCTTTGGTGTGGCTTTGTTAAATGATGGAAGATATGGTCATTCTATTGAGGACAGCTTTGTTAGTCTGACGCTTCTTACATCAGGTGTCTTCCCATTCCCAGATGCTGATAAGGGACTTCATGAACTTACATATGCCCTGATGCCGCATATGGGTGACTGGAGAGAGGCAAATGTGGTACACGAGGCAGGAAAGCTTAATGAAAAGCCGATTCTTTCTGTTTATAAGCCATCGCTTTTGACAGAGGAAAAATCTTCAGCCAGATATACAATGTGTGAAGTGTCATCACCAAATGTTATTGTAACATCAGTAAAACGTGCGGAAGATGAAAGTGGACTGATTGTTCGTATGTATGAGTCAAGCGGTATCCGCACAAATGTGGAATGGAATTTAGAGGGCCTTTGCCCGAAATACATCTATGAATGTGATATGATGGAACAAAAAGAAAGAGAAGTTGTGTTTGACGGACAGAGAGCAAAATTTGAGATCAGACCGTTTGAGATCAAGACATTTTTGTTGGTATAAATATAAAAGTGCAGTAAGAAAAATAGGTTTCTTCGGAAAAAATGTGGAAAAGATACAATGAAAGAGCAAAAAATGCAATGTTTTTCCGAAGAAACCGACCAAATACGCATAGCTTTTGGGTGTGCAATTTTGCTATAATCAACACATCAGATATGAAAAGTTTCTAAAGAAACAATAAAAAAAAGGAGGACTGCGGACATGGCAAACAAAAAAACGCCGGGTGTGGCAAAGAAAAAGGTTAATTGGAAAATATACCTGAGAAATACCTGGCAGCTGTATGTGATGATGTTGATACCGATTATCTGGCTGATTTGTTTCAAATATAAGCCGATGCTGTACATCGTTGTTGCATTTAAAAAGTATAACATTTTCAAAGGAATTTGGGAGTCTCCGTGGGTTGGTTTTAAATATTTCAAGGAGGCATTCGGATCAAGTGAGTTCTGGTTTGCAGTAAAGAATACATTGATTTTAAATATCGGTGATTTGATTATCGGATTTCCATTCCCGATTTTTTTGGCACTGTTTTTAAATGAGTTAAGAAGTACGGGCGTCCGCAAGATGACTCAGATCGTTTTGTATCTGCCAAACTTCCTTTCTTGGGTTATTATCGCAGGTATCAGTACTCAGCTGTTCTCAGGAAATGGTCTGTTAAATGGTGTACTTGGCGTATTTGGTTTACCAACAGTACCGTTCTTAACAAATACAATTTGGTGGAGAATTATTTACTGGGTAATGGGTATCTGGCAGTCAGCTGGTTATTCACTGATCATTTATTTGGCAGCACTTATGGGAACTGACCCGTCACAGAGTGAGGCAGCTTACCTTGATGGTGCAACAAGATTACAGCGTATCTGGTATGTAACAATTCCTCAGATTATGCCGACCATTTCCACACTGCTTATTATGCAGCTTGGTAAAGTCATCAACATCGCATTCGACCGTCCTTACATGATGAGCAACATGCTTGTAAAGGATGCATCAAATGTACTTAGTGTATATGTATACGAAGTTGGTATCGGTAAGGGACGTTTTGACTACGCAACAGCAGTTGGTCTGTTCCAGTCTGTAATCGGTATCGCTATGGTAATTATTTTTGATAAGATCGCTAAGAAAATGGGACAGGGAGGTGTCATGTAATGGACGGATTAAAAACAAAAGAAGATCGCCGCTTTCAGACGTTCTGGGTAATCTTTTTTATCTTAATCAGTGTGATTGCAATTATCCCGGTACTTCGTGTAATTTCCATTTCATTCTCTGGTAGAGATGCAATCAACAAGGGACAGGTATTTATCTTCCCGATTGGATTTAATGTAGATGCTTATGCAAAGGCATTAAAGAGTGGTACATTCGTAAGCTCTTTTGGATATTCCATTATTCTTATGGCAGTTGTAACTGCAGTTGATATGATTATGACTATCCTTCTTGCATATCCGCTTTCAAGAAAGGGTCTGAAGGGTTCAAAGATTGTCAATCTGTTCTGCGTTATCACCATGTATTTAAACCTTGGTACAATCCCGAACTACTTAAATATCAAGTCTTTCGGCATGATTGATACTGTATGGGCATTGATCATTCCTGGTGCACTTAGTGTTTACAACATGATCATCATGCGTACTGCATTTGCAAGTATTGATGATTCCTTGTATGAGGCAGCACGTATTGATGGATGCGGTGAGTTCAAGATTATGTATCGTATCGCAATACCGCTTTGTGTACCGACTATCGCAACTCTTTGTCTGTTCTACGCAGTAGGTCGTTGGAATGGTATTGATGATCAGCTGTACTATGTACAGAAGACAGGTCTTCATACTGTTCAGATGGCGTTAAAGCAGATGATCGAGGCTGTAAATGTTCAGTCTGAGGAGAGTGGTACAACACAGCTTGTAGCAGAGAATATTAAGGCAGCAAGTATTACGCTGTCCATGACTCCGATGTTAGTTGTATATCCATTCATCCAGAGATTCTTCACTCAGGGTATTATGCTGGGTGCAGTAAAGGGTTGATTTTACACAATATTTTTTCAAAGTGAGTGTCTGCGCTGTCTGGCTAAAGCCAGACGGGCAGTGACATCATAAAAAATCTTTTAGGAGGAGTTTACAATGAGAAAGATGAGAAAATCAGCTGCAGTAGCTCTTACAGCAGCAATGGCAGTAACAAGCATGGGCGTGATTCCGGCAATGGCAGACGAAACCACTACAATTCGTGTTATGGTTTGGGACCGTGGAGATGCTCCGCAGGGTATGACTGTTGAGGAGAACAAGATGAGCGAGTGGATCAACGAGCAGGTTGCAGATCTGGGTCTGCAGGTTGAGTTCGTAGCTGTTCCAAGATCTACCAGTGAGGATGTTCTGACAACTATGATGACTGGTGGAAATGCACCTGATATCATTTTCTCTTATGACCAGAACGTATTCTTAAACTACGCAAATCTGGGTGGTCTGGCTGATCTGACTGACGCTTACGAGAATATCGGAACTACTATTCAGGAGCAGTCTGGTGATATCCAGAACATGGGTCTGTATGATGGATCACAGTACGCAATCCTGTCAAAGAGAGGAACTGAGAATCCGCGTCATACCGCTTACATCCGCAAGGATATCCTCGATGAGATGGGACTTGAGGTTCCGACTACAAAGCAGGAGCTGATTGATGATCTGTATGCAATTCATGAGAAGTATCCGGATATGATTCCGTGGAGCATGGGCGGACGTCAGGATACAGAGAAGATGTATCTGAACTTTGTTGGTTCCTATGTAACCTTCGAGGATGAGAAGGATGAGTTTACCTACAGCGAGAATTATATCGTAGCTCATGACGGCGCATTAGATGGTATTAGAGAGATGAACCAACTGTACAACGATGGCATTATCGTTCAGGATTTTGCTACTGATACAGATGAGTCCGTACATAAGTCAAACATCGCAGCTGGTAAGGTTGCATTCTTCTTGGATGATAACTCTACTCAGTGGGAGAATATCCATACCTTAAACAATGACCTTGACAAGTCCACTTTCGTTCCAGTTGAGTGTTTCACTCAGGAGAATGGAGATATTCGTAACGTATACGAGCAGATGTATGGTATGTGGATCATGGTTCCGGCAGCAAGCGAGGATAAGGTTGAGGCATGCATGACTTATCTGAACTGGTTAGCAGATCCGACCAATGCAGAGAACGTAGCTTACACACCAGAGCATGAGGTTAGCAAGAATGGTGTTCCGGTTGCATTTACTGCTGATGAGTTAAGTACAATGGGTTACAAGGGAACTCTTGATGATTACAACATCGTAAACAAGCATTTCGCATTCCAGGATGATGAGGCTGGTATTGTTGAGAGTGCTATGGGTAAGGATCCGATCGACTCCAAGGAGTGGTATGAGAACTTCTATGAGACAGTTGCAATTGGCAAGTATCGTTATCCAGTATTCTCTATCAATGCTGAGGCAGAGAACGAGTATGGTACTCAGATCCGTTCTGATCTGATCGAGTATGTATACAGACTGATCAGCTGCAAGCCAGATGAGTTTGATTCCTTAGAGGCTCAGTTAAAGAGTGATATGGACAATGCAGGTCTGACCGACATTATCGAGGGAAGAGCTGCTCTGTATGATGAAGAGATGGCAGCAGCAGAATAAATTGTAACAACATAAGCGAATACGCAATACAGAAAGCGGGGGCTTACACGGCTCCCGCTTTTTACTTTATAAAGGAGGAAACAAGATGATAGCAGTAATCAGCGACGTGCATTTTCCATCCAATGCAGAACGGCAAAAGATTATGGAGACAGGACTAAAAAAGCTTACTGGTATTCGTGCACTTTTTATCTGCGGCGATTTCACAGATAATCGTAACGACACAAAGCCAGAAGAGGAGATGAAACTGCCAGAATATATAAAGAAGCTGCCATATCCTGTTTTCTTTATTGATGGTAATCATGAAGATTATGATGTATTAAAAAGACTTCCTAAGATTAGTGATAGTGAAAATGAATTACTTTTTCAAAAGAGCGGATGCAGCCTAACAGCAGAAGATACAATGAAGGCATCAGATGGCATTTATTACCTGAAAAGAGGAAGTGTATGTAAAATCGACGGATTTTCTATGCTTTTAATTGGCGGAAGTACAACCGGCCCTGGGTATAAGAAAAATCATCCTGATATCTGGCAGAAAGATGAGGATCTGTCAAAAGAGGATGAAAAGCGAGTTTTAAAATCATTGCAGGAAAATAATTATACATTTGATTTGATTTTAACGCATACCGTTCCAGAGTGCATGGTAAAGGCGTGGTTTCCAGACAAGGATCTGTCAGTGACAAATAAAATTTTAGAGCACGTATGGCATTCGATTTCATATCAGCACTGGCTATTTGGTCATTTTCATGATGACGAAGATTACCCAGAGCGCATGCACTGCCTTTATAATGATGTGATGCTTCTTGAAGCATTAAAAGACGGTGGTATACGTGCAGAAAGGAGAAAGCTATGAGAAATTATGAGATAAAGACTGACCTTCACACACATACGCTAGCAAGTACTCATGCATACAGTACATTAGAGGAAAATTGCCGCGGCGCATTTGCAAACGGCCTTGAAGGAATCAATATGAGTGATCATGGTCCATCAATGCCTGATGCACCGTATGAAGGTCATTTTTCTAATATGAGGATTTTGCCAGAGTACATCCATGGTATAAAGGTTTGGAAGGGTGCTGAGGCCAATATTGTAGATTATGAGGGACGTATTGATCTTACTGAGCACACACTCGGACGTCTTGAGTGCATTGTGGCATCATTTCATGAGCAGACTTTTAAGGCAGGAACAGTTGAACAGCACACAAATGCGTATATGCAGGCACTTAAAAATCCTAAGATTCATATTTTAGGTCATAGTGGCACTGCACAATATCCGTATGATCATGATACTGTCATAAAAGAGGCAGCACGTCTTGGAAAGGCAATCGAGTTAAATGAAGCTACCTTTCATGTGCGTCCATCTTCTATTGCAAACTGCCGTAAAATAATTGCAAAGTGCAAAAAGTATGGAGCCTTTATAAGTGTCGATTCAGATGCTCATTTCAGTGCGTTTGTTGGAGTGTATGACTGTGCAAGAAAGCTTCTTGATGAATTAGACTTTCCTCAGGAACTGATTATCAATCGTAACGCTGAAACTGTGAGCAAGTGGTTAAAAGAGCTAGCCGCAGCAAGCGAAAATTAATATTAAAGCTCCACATTTGATTGCTGACTTGTGATCGTCGTTGAGCTAGAGCGCATTGCAGATGGAGACTGATCGTAAGTCTGGCGGAAAATTCTGTTAAACTGAGAAAAGCTTTGAAAGCCACATGACTGTGCAATTTTAGAGATAGGGTGGTTGGTTGAGAGCAAAAGATCCCTTGCACGAGTAATGCGTACCTTTTGAATATAGTTTATCAGTGTAAAGCCAGTAACTTTTTTAAACTGGTGAGACAGATAGCAGGAGCTTAAAAAGAATTTGTCAGCCAATGAATCAAGTGACAGTTCTTCTTCATAGTGACTGTGGATATAGTAGGCAATGCTGTATATTTTTTGTGTTGCAGAGTTGCCGGATGACTTGTTTGTGTATAGATTTTTGTCCTGATTTTGCTGAATCGCATACAAAAACTGTATAAACATCGAGTGAATAATAAGCCGCTGTTCTGGGTGCTCCAGATAGTCATGATTTCGCGAAAAAGTATAAATTTCATCAATGATGTCCAGCACCTGTCTTCGTATTTCTTCGGGAAAACGATAGATTGGTGTCTGGGCATTAAAAATAGATAAAAGCGGCAGATAATAATCTGTCATGCCAAACAGATCTTTCGGGTACCAGAAGGAAATGATTAGTCGTTTGCTTGGCGGACCAGCCGGATATTCAGTCCGATGAAGAATAGTCGGCGGCAGCAGCACAATGTCGCCTTCCTCAAGAGAATATGGCACACCTTCAATAAAATGGATGGCATCAGGAGAGAGTGGAATCATGATTTCATGAAAGCGGTGTGAGTGCTGAAATTCCATGTTAATTTGCTTATAGCGCTCTCCATAATCAAAATAATAAAAAAGAGAAACATCACAGTCATTTATAATAATGCTGTAATTGCGTTGATATTTAAGCTGAAGCGAATGATCCATTGAAACCTCCAATAGTATTTATAAAACTGTAACATCAGTATACCGATTTACAGCAAAATATGCAAGAAATATTGAAAAAGAAAACAAATTTTAAATAGATATTTTGTATGCCATTTTGTATACTGAGTACAAGGTGTAACAGTTTATGCATAATGTGTAACAGATTACATAGAGTACGTTTGGGTATTCAAACAAAAATATAAAAGTAAAGGAGCGGGGACGATGGAGAATGTAACAGCAGCTCAGGTAAAAGATGCCTTAGAGCGTGTGATCGCAAGCTTTCAGACTGTATTGTATGAGGATGATGAGCAGTTTTTAGAGAATATGAAGACAAAGAATCTGGAGGGCGATGATATTCGCAGATACCAGCATTGGGAGTGGACACAAGGTGTTGGTTTATATGGATTCTGGCGTCTTTTTGAAGCGACAAAGAAGCCAGAGTATCTGGACATTTTAAAGCGTTTCTATGAAAAGCAAATGGAGGTTGGTCTTCCTGGAAAGAATATCAATACCGTAACCCCTCTTCTTGCAATGTCTTATTTTGCAGAGTATACGAAAAATGATGAGTATCTGGCAATCTGTGACGAGTGGGCTGAGAGTATTATGCACGATTTTTTGCGCACAGAGGAAGGCGGTCTTCAGCACAAGACATCTGATACCATGAATAATGGTGAGCTTTGGGATGATACCTTATTTATGACAGTATTGTTTTTAGCTAATATGGGACGTATTCGCGGCAAGAAGGAATATATTGAAGAAGCGCAGTATCAGTTTCTTCTTCATGTAAAGTATCTGACAGACAAAAAGACAGGTATGTGGTTCCACGGCTGGACTTTTGATGGTCATCACAACTTTGCAGAGGCACTGTGGGGAAGAGGAAACTGTTGGATTACAATGGCAATTCCGGAATTTCTTGATATGGTAGAGTGCCCGACAGCAGTTCGCCGCATTTTAGAGGAGTCCGAGCGTGCTCAGGTCAACGCACTGATGCGTTTCCAGGATGAATCTGGTATGTGGCATACTTTAGTAGACGATCCGACCTCTTATGTAGAGGCGAGTGCAACATGTGGTTTCGCATATGGTATCCTTCGTGCAGTTGATCTTGGCATTGTTGATAAGTCATGCGCAAATTCTGCAATGAAGGCGCTTGCACCAATTTTAAAATGTGTCAGTGAAGAAGGCAAGGTAGAGCAGGTTTCCTACGGAACACCGATGGGAAGAGAGAGCAAGGATTTCTATAAGCAGATCCCGCTTATTCCTATGCCGTATGGACAGGCACTGGCAATTTTGTTCTTCATGGAAGCATTGAAGCTTTGCAAATAAAAACAGCTAAAATAGCTGGAGGAGTATAGAAAATGAAGCGTTATATTGATTATCTGATTCGCAGCGAGGAACATCGCGTAGATGAAATGCTGTTTTTGCAGATTAAGGATAAGAACGATTTATGTTATGGACTGATGCGAGGCGATGTGATTGAGGCAAAGCCAACGATCTATATGATGGCAACGGCACTGGCATTATATTTAAACAGCAGAAGCCGCTATTATAAGAGCGAGAAGCTGATGGAAGCGCTGCAGCTGGCGGCAGATGGTGTGGCACGTGTTCAGAGAAAAAGCGGCTATATTGATTATCCGTGCTGTAATTTCTTCTCAGCACCAGATACTAGCTTTTGCTATAAAAGATTAAATGATGGCTATCGCCTGATGAAAAAATATCAGGACGTAGCAGATACAACTATTCTTCAGAAAAAGTACCTTGCTATTATGAGAATGGCAGCAGAGGCTATTCGTGATGGCGGATTCCATACACCGAACCATCGCTGGGGCATTTGTGCAGCACTTATGCAGGCAGCCAAACTGTTTGCTGATGATACCGAGTTTGCAAAGAGCCTTATGGATCGCACTGTTTTATACCTTCAGGAAGGTATTGACGGAAATGCTGAGGGTGAGTATGCAGAGCGTTCAACTGGAAATTATAATGCTGTTGTCAACAATGCAATGATGGCAATGTATCAGTGCTCAAAAGATGTGAAGTATCTGGCATATGTAGAGCGCAATTTAAATATGATGATGTACTACATTGAACCAAATGATATGGTCTTTACTCAGAACTCTACACGCCAGGATCAGGGCAAAGAAATTTTCATGGACAAGTATCTGTATCAGTATATGTACCTGATTGCATATGATGGAACAGATGGCTTTATCAAGCTTACACCAGAGGAGCATGCACGTTTTGATGGTGCTGCACATCAGATTATAAAGGGCTGTGCTGAGACTGGACGTCAGGCACCAAATTGTCTTCATCTTTTGATGATTTATGATAAGACACTTGATTACACATTTGAAAATTGTGGTTTCTTGAAGACTTACCGCAAGCTTTTCAAAGAAGCTGGTGTACTTCGTGTGAAGAAAGAAAATTATTCCTACACTGTTATGAAGAATCGAAGTGCCTTTTTGTACTTTAATGTAAATGGTTTGGAAGCATATTTAAAGATTGGCGAAAGCTACTGTGAGATTCGTAATTTTATTCCAGATGAGATGGATATACAGGAAGGAAAGACAGTTCTTTCACACACAGCAAGAGGCTGGTATTATCTGCCATGGAAGGAAAAGCAAAATACAAGCGACTGGTGGCAGATGGATCATAAAAAGCGTGATCTTATGATTACAAGTGATCTTCACACTCAGGTAGTCATAACAGAGTGTGAAGATGGTCTTGAGATCAGCGTAGATACAGATGGATTAGAGCGTTTGCCGCTTCGTATGGAGCTTTGTGTGCCGTCACAAACGACCTTAGAGAATGATCATTTCTGCATGGAGACAGTGGCTGGAAAGTCAATGGTTCTGTCAGATGATTATGTAACAATGACAAAGGGACTTACAAGCATCGAATTTGGACCAGGTGCATGCGAGCATCATTTTAAGGGACATTATTCAGGCGAAGAAGTAAATGCTGATGGATATACAATCTACTGCAATACATATACGCCGACAAAGAGAGTTTACACTCTGAAGGTAAAACAATAAATGTAAATACAAATAAAAATACCCGGCTTTTACAGGCCGGGTATCTTTATTTGTAAAAGTATGATATAATACATTGCAGTTAATACCCCTGGTAAGGGAAGATCAGTACAATATATATATAGGCAATACATTTTTTTAGAAAGGCAGGATACATATATGAAGTTTTATGCAGGATTAGATGTTGGAGGAACATCGGGAAGAGTAAAGTTTTCGGCAGAGGATAAGACTCTGATTGGGGAATATTTAGGTGAGGGCTGTGCATTTAATACAGAAGGGTATGAGCTTGGAAGAGAGAAGTATCGTAAGCTTATGGACGCAGCTCTTTCAAAGTATGAGCTTACAAGTTCAGATTGTCTTGGCATATGCATTGCGGCAAGCGGTATTGACTCTAAGGAGCAGGAAATGCAAATGAGAAGCATCTTTGAAGAGATGGGATTTGCAAAAGAACGTATTTTGGCTGTAAATGACTGTGAGCTCTTTTTATATTTGTCTAAAGGACCTGTGCTTGTCACGATTTCTGGAACAGGTTCCATTTGTTATGGAAGAAATGAGGCAGGAGAAGTTTTTCGCACCGGCGGATGGAATCATGTATTGAGTGATGAAGGAAGTGCATATGATATAGGTCTTCAGACATTTAAAGCGTATGCAGATTGGTTGGATGGAAGGATCAATTGTCCAATTCTTGCAAAGAAGATTGCAAATGCGACAGGTGTTAAAACATTGGAGCAGGCTGACGTTTATGTAAATGATCATTTGCTTGATAAGAGTCCTGTCGGAGGGCTGGCTGTTTTATGCGCACAGGCGGCAGAGGAAGGTGATCTGGTAGCAAAAACAATTATAAAGGAGTGTGCGGCTAAGATTTTTGCGCTTGTATGGGATACATGCTGTAAGATGGAAGGAAAACCAGATAATCGTATTAAACGTGAGCTTGATGAAGCCTTTTTTGCAAATCAAGAGGCAAAAGCTTTGCAGGCAGATTTATGGCTGTGGGGAAGTGTCAATGTAAAGAATACATTTTTCCGCGAGCAAATTATCAATATGGCTAAAAAGAAGCTTCCGAATGTAACAGTAAAAATTCCAGAGAAAACTGCGCTTGATATTGCACTTGGCGTAGCACAGGAGCACTTTGCATAAAGGAAAAGATCAATGCATAAGCTGATTGAAAATCAAGTGCGGATTTCAGTGCGAAATCTGGTAGAATTTATTCTTAGAAGCGGTGATATTGATAATCGTCATTCCACAAAAGCACAGTATGATGCGATGCAGATAGGAAGTCGTCTGCATCGCAAAATACAAGGTTCGATGCCGGGTACATATAAGGCAGAGGTTTCTCTAAAGCATACAGCGCACTACAGGGACGTTGAGATTTTGCTTGAAGGAAGAGCTGATGGCATTATTACACCAGATGAAAAGTCAGTAAGGGAAGAACAAGCTAATTTACTTTATCAGGCAAAAACAGATGAGAATGTATCAGCAGAGATTTCATTTATCATTGATGAGATTAAAGTCATCAGGCAGGATATGGAAAAGTTAGATAGTGCAGCACAAGTTCATATAGCGCAGGCACTTTGCTATGCCTATATGTATGCAAGAGCACTGAATACAAAAGCAGCAGGTGTTACAGAAGAAAACGAGGAGAAAAAAAGGCTTTGTATTGGCATACAAATCACATATTGCCATCCAGAAACAGAAGAAATCAAGCGTTTCTTAAAAGTATATACTTTTAAAGAAATTAAAGAAGAATTTGATCACTATATAAGTGAATATGGAAAATGGGCGCAGTTTTTGTATGAGCATCGTCTGGAAAGAAATGCTTCTGTACAAAAACTGTCTTTCCCTTATCCATATCGTGCTGGGCAAAAACGTCTTGTTGCGGCAGCATACCGCACGATGATAAATGGAGAGCAGCTTTTTATTCAGGCACCGACAGGGATCGGAAAGACACTTTCAACTGTATTTCCAGCTGTATGGGCAGTTGGAGAGGAGTATGCTGATAAGATTTTTTATCTGACAGCAAAGACGATAACGCGCACAGCGGCAGTATCAGCATTTGATATTTTGCGAGAAAATGGTCTGAAAATGTCATACATTGCTCTGACATCAAAAGAAAAAATCTGTCCGAACACAGTTATGGAGTGTAATCCCGTGCAATGCCCATATGCCAAAGGTCATTTTGATCGTGTAAATGAGGCAGCATTTGATTTGATTCATGATTGTGAGCAGATTACAAGAGAAAAATTAGCTGCCTGCGCAAAGAAATATAAGGTTTGCCCATTTGAGTTATCACTAGATGTCAGCTATTGGGTAGATGCCATAATTTGCGATTATAATTATGTTTTTGATCCTCATGTGCGTCTGCAGCGTTATTTTGCAGACGGTGAGCGAGGCGAGTACATATTTTTAGTAGATGAGGCTCACAATTTGGTGGAGCGTGCAAGAGAGATGTACAGCGCTAAACTTGAAAAAGAGGAATTTCTTGCCGCAAAAAAATATTATGAACCATTTAAGTCAGTCGTAAAACAGATAAATAGCTGCAATCGCAAACTCCTTGAATTAAAAAGAGAGTGTGATGTATGGAAAGTTCTTTCAGAGGGTGAAGGGATAGGCTCATTTGTCATGGCATTAGAGCGGCTATATGAAGCGTTAAACCGATTGAGTGAAACACATCCGGAATGGACAGCTCCAAAAGAGGCAAGTGAGTTTTTCTTTCATGTAAGAGATTTCCTGGAAGTATATGAGCGGCTTGATGAGCATTATGAGGTATATATGGAGCACACATCGCAGGGAACCTTTCAGATAAATCTTCTCTGTGTAAATCCAGCTGAGCGTTTGCAGGAATGCTGCGCACAGGGCATTTCAACTATATTCTTTTCGGCAACACTTTTGCCAATTCGTTATTACAAGGAGCTTCTCGGACAAGGTGAAGAATCAAAGGCAATCTATGCTGCATCTCCATTTGACCCGAAAAATCGTCTCATTGTAACAGCAGCAGATGTATCATCAAAATATACAAGAAGAACAGCATTGGAATATACTCGTATAGGCCAGTATATTAAGGCAATAACAAATAGCAGGCGTGGAAATTATCTTGTCTTTTTTCCATCATACACATTTCGCGATGAAGTTGAAGCTTGTATGGAAAAAGAAGAAAATGTACGCTATATTCGTCAGGAAAGCAGCATGACAGAAGCGCAGAGAGAAGAATTTCTTGATGCATTTAGAGAACAGGACACACCGACTGTCGGTTTTTGCGTTATGGGAGGCATTTTTTCCGAGGGAATTGACTTGCAAAACGAAGCTGTAATTGGTGTTATTATTGTAGGAACGGGATTGCCGCAGACAGGGTCACGTCAGGAAATTCTAAAAAGTCACTATGAAAAAGAAGGAAAAAATGGTTTCCTATTTGCGTATCTTTATCCTGGAATGAATAAAGTATTGCAGGCAGCAGGACGTTTAATCCGCACAAGCAAAGATTATGGTGTTATAGCCCTGTTAGATGAGCGTTTTTTGCAGGGATCGTATCGAAGTCAGTTTCCGCCGGATTGGACAGATATGAACATTGTACAACTTTCGAATTGTACAGCGCTGTTAGAACAGTTTTGGGCAGATATTGAGCAATAGTTTTTGTTTTCTGGTAATTGCAGGGTTGCGTTAAGTGGTAATATCCGTTATAATAAAGACGATTTGCAGCAGGGCTAATACTGATGCATAAAGCATAAAATGAAGGCAGATTTAACGGAGAAATAGTAGAAAGGCAGTCAATTAAATTATGGAAAACCAGTTTTATCAGATGTATCTGGATGAGTTAAGTGAAATTCCAGAGTGTACAAATGAGGAGATGGAAGCATTGTTAAATAGTCTTCCAAACGAGGAGGCAGTGAAGCGTCTGACAGAGGGCAGCCTTGCCTATGTCGTGCGTGAGGCAGCGAAGTATGCAGGAAATGATGTTGAAATATCAGATCTTGTTCAGGAAGGAAACATGGCACTTTTGCTTGTATTAAAAAACTATGCGTCGCATCCAGTTGTAGGTGATGATGCAGTTTCCTATTTTAATCAGCTTCGTGAGCGCGCAGTTCATATGGCAATGGAAGCAGTTACAGAAGAGCAAAAACAAAGTGAGCAGACAGCAGAAAAATTAACAGCTTCTGTTAATGTCTTAAATGTAGTCATGACAAAGCTTGCAGAAGAGCTTGGACGTGAGCCTAACCTTTCTGAAATCGCAGCAAAGATGCAGATGAGCGAGGATGAGGTACAGGCTGTTATGAAGGAAGCCATCAATGCTGTTGCTGTTGACAGGAGTGAGGCAGCACAAAAGGAAGATGAAGCACTAGAAAATCAGTAAGTAAGAAAAATATAGTGGAAAAGAGGCACTTCTATATGAAACGGGCGATTGTAAAGCGGTTTATTGTTGTACTGATTGTGGCGATGGCAATAAGCAGTATTGTCATCAGTATGTCATATTATCGTCTGGCAAGTCATCGCGTCATGGAAGATATGAAGCCAGTACTGCTTTTGTTAGATGCCACAATTGACTGGGAGAGCAGCGATCTGGAAAAACAGATTGTTGAAATCAGCAGTCAGATGAATAATGATTATAGAATTACAATTATTGATAATGATGGAAGTGTTTTGGCTGATTCTGAAACTGGAAATCCAGAGACGATGGAAAATCACAAAAACAGAAAGGAAGTCAAGGAGGCTTTTCAAAACGGCTTTGGAACAAAGGTGCGCAATTCCAGCACAATCAAAGGAAGTATGATGTATGCGGCATATTGTTCACCAACGCAGCATAAGGTCATTCGTATTTCTATCCATCACGATGTGATTACAGATCTGATGAAAATGATGGTACCGTCTATTGCGATTAGCCTTTTGCTGGCATTATCAGTTGCCGGTGTGCTGACTAATAAATTTGCCGCCTCCGTCACTAAGCCAATTCTTGAAATCTCACACAAGCTTGAGGGTATCTATGATGAGAAAATTGATTTTAATTTTCCTCATTACCAGTATGATGAATTAAATATCATTGCGCGCACAACAACTGACATGTCAAAAAGCGTGCAGGATTACATACGAAAGCTTGAAAAAGAAAAGACGATTCGTCAGGAATTTTTCAGCAATGCTTCTCATGAATTAAAAACACCGCTTACAGCAATACGCGGCTATGCCGAGCTTCTTCAAAGTGGTATGGCATCAGATACACAGATGCAAAAAGAGTTTTTAGGACGCATTCACTCAGAGGTGGAGGAAATGACAAGCCTGATCAATGACATATTGATGATTTCCCGATTGGAGACCAAGGAGTTAATGCCGACTAAGGAAATGCTATGTGTCAAGAGTGTGGCAGAAGAGGTTAAAAAAACACTTAAGCCGTTAGCAGATGAGAATAATGTTTCGCTTGAAATCCATTGCTGTGATGAGTTTGTTTATATGGATCGCAGCCATCTTCAGGGAATATTGTCTAATCTTATGGGAAATGCAGTTAAATATAACAGACCAGGCGGCTTTGTCCAAACCGATATCACAATGGACAGCACAAGTCTTTCAATTCGTGTGGAAGACAGTGGTATAGGCATTGCAAAGGAGGATCAGAAGCGTATCTTTGAGCGTTTTTATCGTGTAGACAAGGGACGCAGCAAGCGAGTTGCCGGTACAGGACTTGGTCTTTCTATTGTAAAACATGTAACAGAATTTTATGGCGGCTGTGTCAGTGTAGAGAGTCAGTCAGGTGTGGGAAGTACATTTCTTGTTCAGCTTCCGGCTGCATCTTTAGTTCAAAAATAAGAACAAGAATGAAAGGTTAATATTGTATGAAAAAAAAGAAAGCGCCTCTTGTACGTCGTATGAAGGAGTTTGTGAAAACAAGCGTTGTATGGGGACCGCTTGATCATAATCTGTTTTTTACGATTATTTTCTTAAATGTATACGGAATTATTATGGTATACAGTGCCAGCTATAACAATTCGATTACAAAGAATTATAGCTATTTTATGAATAATCAGCTTAAAAATGTAATATTTGGATTTGTTATAATGATTGTTGCGTCATATGTTAATTATCACCGTATTGTGCGACTGGGCTGGGGCTGGTTTTGGCTTTTGGCTGCAGTGGCCATTATTGCGGCACTAAAGACACCACTAGCTCACAGTGAGCTTGGTGCAACAAGATGGATAAAACTTGGTCCTGTAAGCTTTCAGGCAGCGGAGCCAATAAAGGCAGCCATAATTATTTTCTTCGCTTATTATGTGAGTTATTGGGGATTAAACAGGTGGTATAACCAGCTGCTTGCGTGCCTGCTTGCCATTGCGCTTTTGGGTTTTTTATTCTTCTTCTCAAATAATTTAAGCACGGTTATCGTTTTGTTTTGTATTTGTGCCGTTATAATTTTATCAAGTGTAAAAAAGCCGGATCTTTACTGGTATTTCCTGCTTGGTCTTGCATTAATTATCATAGCAGCAATTTTTGTTACTGTTTATCTTTTGATGCATCAGGGCGCAGAAAACTTTAGATTTGTGCGTATACGTGCATGGCTTCATCCAGAGGAGTATGCAGCAGATGAAGGTCTTCAGGCGATGCAGGCGCGCTATGCAATTGGCGCAGGCGGTTTCTGGGGCAAGGGTCTTGGACAGAGCCTTATTAAATTCAAGCTGTCGTATTCTTACAATGACTTTATTCTGGCAATTATCTGCGAAGAGCTTGGCGTGTTTGGCGTTATCGTGATGATGACATTATTTGGCTATTTGCTGTATCGTATTTACAAGATTGCACAGAATGCATGGGATATTGAAGGAAAAGTATTGGCAATAGGTGTGTTTACGCAGATCGCACTCCAGCTATTGATAAATGTGATGGTTGTTACGAGTGTAATTCCGACAACAGGTGTTACACTTCCATTTTTCAGTGCGGGTGGTACATCTGTTGTTTTCCTGCTTGCAGAGCTTGGAATGGTATTAAATGTGGACAAGTATGCAAAGGAACGCAGATTCTTTGAGGAAGCAGAACGCCATGTTGCTCAGATGGAACAGCGAGGCGGTATCGGAGCAGCAGGATGGAGACGTCGTCTTGATTCGGCAAGAACGCGCAGATAAAAATTTATTTCCAATAAAAAAAGTGCCGGGCGGTCAAACGCTGGCACTTTTTTGTATGTATTATATGCGCTCTGCAATAGTGTAGATCAGCTGCTCGGAGCTGTCCCAATCAAGACATGGATCAGTGATTGATTTGCCATAAATATGCTCACCAATCTTTTGGCTGCCGGCTTCAATGTAGCTTTCAATCATTACGCCCTTTACAAGATTTTCAATTTCCTTAGAGTGAGTACGGCTGTGCATAACTTCTTTTACGATACGGATCTGCTCCATATGTCTTTTTCCAGAGTTGGAGTGATTAGCATCAACAACACATGCCGGATTAAGCAGATTTCTTTCCTGATACATTTCGTACAGACGATAAAGATCTTCATAGTGATAGTTCGGGATTGTTTTTCCATATTTATCAACAGCACCGCGCAAAATAGTATGAGTTAATGGATTTCCATCTGTCTGAACTTCCCAGCCGCGGAAGATAAAGTCATGTCCATGCTGTGCAGCAACAACGGAGTTTAACATAACAGATAAATCACCGCTTGTCGGGTTCTTCATACCGGCAGGAATGTCAATTCCGCTTACTGTCAGACGATGTTGCTGATTTTCAACAGAACGGGCACCGACAGCAACATATGAAAGAATATCTGACAGATAACGCCAGTTTTCTGGATACAGCATCTCATCGGCAGCAGTCAGACCAGTCTCAGCAACAGCACGCATGTGCATATGACGTATTGCAAGTATTCCGGCTAACATATCCGGTTTTTTCTCAGGGTCTGGCTGGTGAACCATGCCCTTATAGCCTTCACCAGTAGTACGCGGCTTGTTTGTGTAGATACGCGGAATCAGAATCAGCTTGTCAGAAACCTTCTCCTGAACGCGTGCCAGTCGGTGAACATAATCTAAAACTGCATCTTCGTTATCAGCAGAGCAAGGACCGATAATGACAAGAAATTTGTCACTCTCGCCGGTAAATACCTTGCGGATCATCTCATCACGTTCCTTTTTTACCTGTATAATCGCGTCAGATACCGGGTACTGTTCACGAATTTCGGCAGGTGTAGGAAGCTTTTTCACAAAATTAAAACTCATAGTAATTCCTCTTTTCTCATCTAGTAAAGACACTCACAATTATAAATAGGAAGATTTGGAATGTCAAGTGTAAAGATTATCGTTTCAGGTATACTATAAGAGTGTAAATGTTTGAAAGGAGATCTTCTATGTGGCTGATTGTTTTTATGATAATTATCATTGCGGCTGTGATTGTCTGTTTTTCACTTGCAGCAGCGGCAAAAAACGCAGAAATGATTTCGCAGCTGTGGCTTGAAAAGCAGCACATAAAACAGGAAATTTTATGCACGAACAAAACAAAAGAAGAATAAAAAATGTAAAAATCAAGGTATACTTTTGACTCAATTTGAATTAAAATGATAGTGAACATCCTGTGGGAGCAAACAGTGAAAAAACGAATTTGGATCGCTTTTTTATGCCTTATTATTTTTGGCACTACATTTGGCTTGCCGCAGCCTTCCTGTGCAGATGAGACGACAGGTGGGATTTTGCTCACCTGTCCATCTGCAATTTTGATGGAAGCCTCTACAAAAAGCGTTATATACGAGAAAGCACCTGATGAAAGAAGAAGCCCTGCGAGCATAACAAAGATCATGACGGCAATTTTGATTTTTGATGCTATTGAAGCGGGAAAGATTTCCCTTGAGGATGAGGTTGTGACGAGTGCCTACGCAAAATCAATGGGCGGGTCTCAAGTCTATCTGGAAGAAGGAGAAAAGCAGACCGTTGACACATTGATCAAATGCATTATGGTTTCTAGTGGAAATGATGCAAGTGTTGCAATGGCAGAGTACATAGCGGGAAGCGAGTCAGGCTTTGTTCAGATGATGAATGAGCGTGCTGACTCTCTTGGAATGGAAAATACGCATTTCGAGGACTGCTGTGGGTTAACTGATTCAGACAATCATTATACAACAGCACGTGATATCGCACTTATGGCGCAGGAGCTGATAACACATTATCCGCAGATAAAATCATATACGACGATCTGGATGGAAAATATTACCCATGTAACAATGCAGGGAAGCAAGGAATTTGGACTTGCCAATACCAATAAGCTTTTAAAGCAGTACCCATATACGACAGGTTTAAAAACAGGTTCAACAAATAAAGCAAAGTATTGTGTATGTGCGACAGCAAATAAGGATGGTGTTGAGTTAATAGCTGTTATCATGGGCTGTCCAAACTATAAAGATCGCTTCACTGAGGCACAGTCACTGCTCCAATTTGGCTATACAACATGTAAGCTGTATCAGGATGAAAATCCTCCCGAACTTATGCCTATACTAGTAAAGGGAGGAATAGATAAACAGGTTTCGGCTGTATATAAGGAAAAATTTTCATGGCTGTTTGTGTCAGGTGAAGATTTTTCAAATATGGAAAAGATGCTCACAACAAATGAGCTTACAGCACCAATTGAAAAGGGAGAGCAGATCGGTACGGTAACGTACCGGCTGAATGGAAAAGAGCTTGGCAGCATTGGCATTTACGCAGGAGAGTCTGTCCGTGAGGCAAAATTTTTCGATTATCTGCTTAATATTGTGCTGCAGTGGATGGCAGTTATTTAAATAAATCCGCCGCAATTTGATTAAAAGAACGAAAGGAAATATAAATGAACAAATGGATTATGGCAGGCACAGCAGCTGCATTTACGGGTGCAGCTGCGTTTGCCCGCTCAGAATATGAACGAATTCATCTCGACATTGTGCACTATGACATTAAAACAGATAAGCTTGGTTTGGAATGGAATGGCTTTAAGGCTGTTTTTCTTTCTGATCTGCATGATAATAGCTTTGGCATGGAGAATGAAGAGCTGCTTGCGGCAATTGAAAAAGAACAGCCTGATATTGTTGTAATTGGAGGTGATATGCTTGTAGTAAAGGAGTGGGCTGCACCTCATTTTGATATGCTTGCAAACTTGTATAAAAAACTTGTTAAGCGATATCCTGTGTATTACGCATTTGGCAATCATGAGCAGCGCATGAAGGAAGAACCGCTTACGTATCCTGGCTGGTGGCAGAGCTACTGGAAAGTGCTTAAAGATAGTGGTATGCATGTTCTTGTTAATAAAAGTGAAGAGATCATAAAAAATGATACCGCGATGCGTATAAGCGGCATCACGCTGCCGCGGGAGTGCTATCGAAAAGGGCGTATTCCGTCATTATCAGCCGGGTATATAGATAAGAAAATTGGAAAAGCTTCAGACAAAAACTTTGAACTGCTGCTTGCTCACACACCAACCTTTGCAAAGACATATGCTGATTGGGGTGCCGATTTAGTACTTAGTGGCCATTTTCATGGAGGTACCATTAGAATACCTGGTCTTGGCGGAGTGATGACACCGCAGCTGCAGTTTTTCTCACCTCTTGCAAGAGGAAATGTGACACAGAAAAATACAAATATCATAGTCAGCGGAGGTTTAGGCACGCACAGTATCAATGTGCGCCTTAACAATTTGCCGCAGCTCGTTGTTTTGACATGGAAAACTCATTGAATTTCATTGTATAGTATGCTATACTGATGTCGTCTAACTATAGAAAAGGAGTGTCGGATGTTATCATACAAACTGGAAAAATTTGAGGGGCCGCTTGATCTGCTCCTTCATTTGATTGAAAAAAATAAAGTCAGCATATACGATATTCCGATTTTTGAAATTACAAATCAGTATATGGAGTATGTCAATGCCATGGAGGAAGAGGATCTTGATATTGTCAGCGAGTTTCTTGTCATGACAGCGACGCTTCTGGATATCAAGTCCAGACTTCTGCTTCCTGCTGAGAAGGATGAAAATGGCGACGAGATTGACCCAAGAGAAGAATTAGTGACTCGTCTTGTTGAATATAAAACATACAAAAGTTTAGGTGAGCAGTTAAAAAGCAGACAGCTTTTGGCGTCACGCCTGCTTTACAAGGATCCCACAATCCCAGATGAAGTGTCAAAATATGAGCCTCCTGTTAATGTGCATGATATGTTAAGCAAAGTTACATTAGAGCGTCTTCAGGAAATTTATCGTATGGTGACGCGCCGTCAGGTGGACAAGATTGATCCTGTGAGAAGCAAATTTGGCAATATTGAAAAGGATCCGGTGCGCTTGTCGCAAAAGTTGGCACTTGTTTATGAATATGCTCAGCAAAAGAAGCATTTTTCATTTCGAGGGTTGCTTCAAAAGCAGTATACAAAGGCAGATGTGGTTGTTACGTTTCTCGCTTGTCTTGAGTTAATCAAGATTGGACGCCTTACTGTTAAGCAGGAGGGAACATTTAGGGATATTCATCTTGACTGGAATGAGGAATGTACCACGACGATCACAAGAGAAGATATGGAGCAGTATGATTAACTGCTTATACAAATGAATAAAGATGGCAGCTGACAGGCATGTGCCAGATAGAAACAGGAGTAACAGCATTATGGAAAAACGCGACTATTATCCCATTTTGGAAAGTATTTTATTCACAATGGGAAAAAGCGTAGAAATCAAAACGTTAGCAGAGGCACTTAAGCTTACACAAGAAGAAATAAAACAGATATTACAGGATATGGCAAAGGAATACAGTGAAAAGCAAAGAGGCATTCAGCTTGTCTTTTTGGAAGATAGTGTTCAGCTTTGCACAAAGCCGCAGTATTATGAGTATTTGATACGCATTGCTTCAAGACCGCAAAAGCAGGTTTTAAGTGATTCAGTGCTTGAAACGCTCTCTATTGTGGCGTACAAGCAGCCTGTCACAAGAGGTGAAATTGAGCGTATCCGAGGTGTGAAGTCAGACCATGCAATCGCAAAGCTTATGGATTATGATCTGATTGAAGAAATTGGAAGACTTGATGCGCCAGGACGTCCTGTATTATTTGCTACGACAGAAGAGTTTTTACGCTGCTTTGGTGTGTCATCTGTAGCAGAACTGCCTCAGGCAGCACCGGAACAGATCATGGAATTTAAAGAAGAGGCTGAAAGTGAGATTCCGGTAACTGTATAAGCAAGGTAAAAAAGCACGAAATAATGAGTCACTGCATATGATATAGAAAGGTGCATAGCGGGGGATTTTGCTTGGAGACGTTCAAGAAACCTCTTACGGCGGCACAGGAAAAGGAGTATCTTAGACAGATGAATCAGGGATCATCTGAGGCGAGGACTCTTTTGATTGAGCATAATATGCGTCTAGTGGCTCATATTATCAAAAAATATGCATTTACAGATAAGGAGACGGATGATCTGTTGTCAATCGGAACGATTGGTCTTATAAAGGCGGTCAACACTTTTGATGTTTCAAGGGGAAATCGATTGTCGAGCTATGCGGCAAAATGTATTGACAATGAGATACTGATGCTGCTGCGTGCAGAAAAAAAGATGAGCCGTGAAGTCAGCTTATATGAACCAATAGGAACGGATAAGGAAGGAAATGAGATTCATCTTTTTGATGTGATTGAATCTGGTGAATGTGATGCCTCGGAGCATTACTGCAAAAAGGAGGATATATGTCGTCTGCACAGGGGAATCCAGACGGTGCTTCTTCCTAAAGAAAAGCGAGTAGTGGTTCTTCGCTATGGACTTTTCGGACATCTCGTTCACACACAAAAAGAGGTGGGAAGTGTGCTTGGTATTTCAAGATCGTATGTCAGCCGCATTGAAAAGAGTGCACTTGAGAAGTTAAGAAGCTTTTTGATGATGTAAAACACAGAAAGGCACGGAAAATGAAAGAAAAGTATATTGATTCAAGCAGCAGAAGAGATCGTCTGCATTTGTATATCTGGATGCCAAAAGACCAACCAAAGCCAGGTCTTATCGTTCAGATGACACATGGTATGGTGGAACATATGGGGCGTTATGAGGAGCTGGCACAATACTTGAATGCGCACGGTATCGGCGCAATTGGCCATGATACGCTTGGTCATGGAAAAAGTGCGCCGACTAGCTCACAGTTTGGCTTTTTTGCCAAGAAAAATGGAGATCGCTGTCTTATTACAGATGTTGCACGTGTGACAGCTTACATTAGAAAGCAGTATCCAGATAGTCATATTGTATTGCTTGGCCACAGCATGGGATCATTTGTATCCAGACAGTATATTACACAGTATGGCTCTAAGATTGATGGTGCAATTTTAATGGGAACAGGAGATCCAGGAAAGCTAAAGGTAGCGTTTGGTCTTGCAGTGGCGGGCTTTACACGTGTGCTTCGCGGTGATTTTTACAGGAGCGATCTTATTAATTATCTGATGTTAGACAGTAACGATCACTATTTTTTTGAAAAGGAATGCACAAGCTGGTTAAGCAGCAATCAAGATGAGGTGGATCGTTATCACGGTGATGAATATTGCGGCTTTCAGTTTACTGTAAGTGCATATCTTGATTTCTTCCGAATTTTGATGAAACTTGCTCAAAATAAAGGAACAGCAAAAATTCCAAAGAGACTGCCAATTCTTCTTTTGTCAGGCAGGGATGATGCAATAGGCGAATTTGGAAAGGGCGTGACGCGCGTGTATGACCGTTATAAAAAGGCGGGGATACATGATGTTTCAATGAAGCTCTATCCGGGAATGCGTCATGAGCTTCTTCATGAGACAGAAAGAAAACAGGTTCAGGAGGATATTCTTTCTTGGATCGAAGAACACTTCGAACAGGAGTGATTATACACAAAAGAAAAATATAGTTTTGTGCATTTACATAAAATGACAAACCAAAGCTAAGGTACCTTAAGAGAAGACAATCTGTCAAAATATGGCAGGTTGTCTTTGTGCGTTCAAAAACAAAAATTATTTAAAATGAACAGGAAAGGGTAAAGCAATGGTTGCAAAAGTGTATACGGGAACAACAAATGGAATCGAGGGTATTCTTGTGTGTGTGGAGGCAGATATCAGCGATGGACTTCCAATGTTTGATATGGTAGGCTATCTTGGGGCAGAGGTGAAGGAGGCAAGAGAGCGGGTGCGAACAGCACTTAAAAATTCAGGCTTTCGACTGCCACCAAGCCATATCACGGTCAATCTTTCACCTGCCGATTTAAGAAAGCAGGGCAACTATTTTGATCTGCCTATTGCGCTTTCAGTGCTTGCTGCTGCAGGCTTTGTGCGCATGGATGAATTGGAAAATAAAATATTTATTGGAGAGCTGGGGCTTGACGGAAAAATACGTCCTGTAAACGGCACGCTTGTATTGGCAGAATGCGGACAGAAGGCAGGGATAAAAAAGGCAGTTGTGCCGAAGGAAAATGCGAAGGAAGCTGCCTGTCTGCAGGAGACAGTTGTTTACGGGACGAAAACGTTAAAGGAAATTGTGGAACTGTTAAATAATCCAGATCGGCTTGAAGAAAACAGACAGGCAGTTCTTTATGAGACTTCTGACAAAGAAGACGATTCGCTTGACTATGATGAGCTTTATGGACAAGAACGCATGAAGCGTGCAGCGATGGTGGCATCAGCAGGTTTTCATAACCTTTTATATATTGGACAACCAGGTTCTGGTAAGAGTATGAGTGCAAAAAGAATACCTACAATTATGCCCGAAATGACATATAAAGAGCAGCTTGAGGTGACAAAGATTTATAGTGTGGCTGGGCTTCTTGACTACAAAGAGGGACTTATAAAAAAGCGTCCGTTTCGAAGTCCGCATCACACAATTTCGGCGACTGCACTTGCTGGAGGAGGGCGATTTCCAAAGCCAGGAGAGATCAGCCTGGCACACCATGGAGTATTGTTTTTAGACGAGCTGGCAGAGTTTAAGCGTGATACACTAGAAATTATGAGGCAGCCGCTAGAAGATGGAAAGGTCACAATAAGCCGTGTCAATGGAAGCTGCAGTTATCCGGCAGAATTTATGCTTGTTGCAGCGATGAATCCGTGTCCGTGCGGCTATTTTCCAGACAGAAGCCGCTGCCGATGCAGTGTGGGTGAGATCAGACGTTATAGAGACCGTATTTCACGACCGATGCTTGATCGTATTGACATTTGCACGGAGGCCTTTGCAGTAAAATTTGATGATTTGTCAAAGGCAAAAAAGGGAGCGGATTCGTCGTCTATGCGTGCACGTGTCACAGAGGCAATTAATCGTCAGCGCATGCGCTATAAGGATGAGGGAATATTATTTAATTCTCAGCTTAAGGGATCAAGACTTTCAAAATATTGTAATCTTGACCAGCAAAAAGAAGAACTTCTTCGTCAGGCATTTGAGTCAATGGGTCTTAGTGTTCGTGCAAGAGATCGGATTTTGCGCGTCTCAAGAACAATTGCCGATCTTGAGGGAAGTGAGCAGATTAAAGAAGCACATTTGGCAGAGGCGATAAGCTATCGGAGTATTGATCGAAAATATTGGGGGGATATGTAAAATGGAGCGAAAAAAAGCATATTACTGGTGTACATGCCTTCAGATGATTACACCTATTAAGGTGCGCCGTTTAATTGAGGAGGCTGGCGGTCCGAGTGAGGTTTTTGGACAAAGCGATGAGAAGCTTGTTCAAATGGGATTTACTGCAAGGGAGCAAAGAATTTATCATGAAGCCTGCGCAATGGAAAAAACAATAGAGGCGGAATACGAAAAGCTTTCACAGTCAGGAATTCGTTTTGTTACAATAGAGGATGAAGAGTATCCGGTGCTTTTAAAGGAAGTGGCAGACCGTCCGATTGGGCTTTTTGTGAAGGGGAATCTTCCAAAGTCTGATTTTCCTAAAATTGCAATTGTCGGAGCGCGTGCGTGCAGCAGCTATGGGAAGGAGTGTGCAGAGGAAATCGCAAGAGAGCTGTCAGCGGCAGGTGCACAGATCGTAAGCGGGATGGCATATGGCATTGACTGCTGCAGCCAAAAGGCAGCACTTGAGGCAGGCAGTTCATATGCAGTGCTAGGCGGTGGCGTTGATATATGTTATCCACGGGAAAATATTGGATTGTATGAAAAACTAATACGTCAAGGCGGCGTGATTTCTGAGATGCGTCCGAAAACACGCAGTATTCCCGTTCTTTTTCCGCGCAGAAACAGGATTATAAGCGGCATTTGTGATGCTGTCATAATTATAGAGGCACGAAAAAAGAGCGGTTCTTTGATTACGGCAGAATTTGCAGGTGAGCAGGGCAGAAGTGTCTATGCAGTGCCAGGTTCAATATTTTCAGATCTTAGTGAAGGCTGTCATGAGCTGATTAGAAATGGTGCTGTACTGTTGTCATCACCACAGGAGATACTTGCAGATTTTAAGTTAGAAGCTGCAGCAAGAAAAATGCATAGACAAAAGATGCCTTTGACAGAAATTGAACAGGATGTGTATCGCTTTATCGAAAGAGAACCTGTTCATATGGAAATTCTTTTGCAAAAAACAGGATATCCGGCTGGAACTTTATGCAGTGCATTATTTCAGATGGAGCTAAAAGGTTACATCAGCGAAGAAGCAGGAGGCTGCTATAAAAGAACATTTAATGTGTAAGATTCGTAAAATTTATATGAAATAAAATAAAAAGGGCTAAAAAGGGCTTGCAATCCGTAAAATAAGAGTGTATAGTGATTTCCGATTGAAAAAATGTACGCATGGTACATTGCTGGAGGAAAGCATGGCGAAGTATCTTGTTATCGTAGAGTCACCTGCGAAGGTTAACACTATAAAAAAATTCTTAGGAGCTAACTATCAGGTTATGGCTTCTAATGGGCATGTAAGGGATCTGCCTAAGAGTCAGTTAGGGTTCGATGTTGAAAATGATTACGAACCAAAGTATATTACAATCCGCGGAAAAGGGGATATTTTGGCGAAGCTTCGTAAGGAAGCAAAAAAGGCTGAAAAGATTTATCTGGCAACGGACCCTGACCGCGAGGGAGAGGCAATCTCATGGCATCTGTCGAAGGCACTGAAGCTGGAAGATGACCAGATTAAAAGAATCACTTTTAATGAGATTACAAAAAATGCAGTAAAGGCATCCTTAAAGGAGCCGCGCGCAATTAATATGAATCTGGTTGATGCACAGCAGACAAGACGTATCTTAGACCGTATGGTTGGATATGAGATCAGTCCGGTACTTTGGGCAAAGGTAAAAAGAGGTCTTAGTGCAGGAAGAGTCCAGTCTGTTGCACTTAGACTTATCTGTGACAGAGAGGCAGCAATCGAGGCATTTATTCCAAAGGAATATTGGAGTTTAGATGTTTTGCTTGACGTGCCAGGTTCTAAAAAGCCATTAAAGGCACAATTTTACGGAAAAGACTCCAAAAAGCTTACGATTGAAAATGAAACTCAGCTAAATGAAATTGTAAAGGCAGTGGAGAGCGACAAATTTGTTGTAAAGGAATTGGCGCATAAAGAAAGAAAAAAGAAGGCACCAATGCCATTTACTACAAGTACGCTGCAGCAGGAAGCTGCAAATCAGCTGAATTTTTCAACACAAAAAACGATGCGTATCGCACAGCAGCTGTACGAGGGTGTTTCAATTGAGGGTGAAGGTACGATAGGTTTGATTACGTATCTGAGAACTGATTCCACACGTATCGCAGCAGAGGCTGATACAGCAGCAAGAGCATATATTGAAAAAACGTATGGCGAAAAATATTTGACACAGGCAAAAAAAGAAGAGGCTGCCAAAGGCCATATTCAGGATGCGCATGAAGGTATTCGTCCTACAGATATCACAAGGGAGCCAGTCCGCGTAAAGGAATCTCTTTCACGCGATCAGTTCCGTTTGTACCAGCTGATTTGGAGACGCTTTACTGCAAGCCGCATGGCAGATGCCGTTTATATGATGAATCATGTACAGCTTGAATCAGGCGGATATGAGTTTTCAGCAGTTAGCTCAAAGCTTTCATTTGACGGCTTTATGAGTATTTATAATGACGGTGAAGAAAAAGCGGCAAGCGCACCTGCTGTTGATCATCTTAGTGAAGGCATGGAGCTTTCCATGAGTGAAAAAGAGACGCAGCAGCATTTTACACAGCCTCCGGCTCACTTTACAGAGGCAACACTTGTTCGTATGCTTGAGGAAAAGGGAATAGGACGTCCTTCTACTTATGCACCGACAATTACTACTATTCTTGCACGTCACTACATCACAAAGGAAAAGAAAAATCTGTATGTGACGGAGCTTGGTCAGGTCGTAAACAACATTATGATGAAATCCTTCCCAATCATTGTAGATGCTGAGTTTACAGCCAATATGGAGTCTTTGCTTGATATGGTTGGCGAGGGAATGGTTGAGTGGAAGAGCATTGTTAGAAACTTCTATCCAGATCTTCATGAGGCAGTAGAGGCAGCAAACAGAGAGCTTGAGAGCGTCAAGATCGAGGATCAGCTGTCAGATGAATTTTGTGAGCTGTGCGGAAGACAGATGGTTATTAAGTATGGTCCTCATGGAAAGTTTTTGGCGTGTCCGGGATTTCCTGACTGTCGAAATACAAAGCCATATCTTGAAAAGATTGGCGTAGCCTGCCCGAAATGCGGCAAAGATCTTGTCATCCGAAAGACGAAAAAGGGTCGTGTGTACTATGGCTGTGAGGGTGCACCAGATTGCGATTTTATGTCATGGAATCGTCCGACTGGACATAACTGCCCGAAATGTGGCTCTTATATGATCAAAAAGGGAAACAGAGAGTGCTGTTCTGACGCTGCGTGCGGCTATATTGCAAAGTCGGAGGAATAAATCTGACAAAACTGCGAAATATTCTTGTAAAATTATTCATTTTGTGATATGATACTGTACAAAGAATAAATTGCATTGGAGGAACCCAATATGAGCGTGCAGTTGCTGGATAAAACAAGAAAAATCAACAAACTTTTGCATAACAACAATACCAGCAAAGTTGTCTTTAATGATATCTGTGAGGTATTAAGTGAGATTCTGGAATCCAATATTCTGGTACTCAGCAAGAAGGGTAAGGTTTTAGGTTTCAGTGTCTGGAAGGATGTGGATGTAATTAATGAGCTGATGGAAAACAACATCGGATCATTTGCGGATCATATGCTCAACGAACGTCTGTTAAGCGTACTTTCCACAAAAGAGAATGTCAATTTGGCTACACTTGGATTCTCTCAGGAAAACGGTGATAAATACCAGGCAATCGTAACACCAATAGAAATCGCAGGTGAGAGACTTGGTACATTGTTTATCTACAGAGAGCACACAGGATACGGCATTGATGATATCATCTTAAGTGAATATGGCACCACTGTAGTAGGACTAGAGATGCTTCGTTCTGTAAACGAAGAGAGCGCAGAAGAAAATAGAAAGAAGCAGATCGTAAAATCTGCTATCAGTACACTTAGCTACTCTGAGTTAGAGGCAATTGTTCACATTTTCCGTGAACTCGACGGAAACGAAGGTGTTCTTGTTGCAAGCAAGATTGCAGACCGCATCGGAATTACACGTTCTGTAATTGTAAATGCACTGCGTAAGTTTGAGAGTGCCGGTGTTATCGAGTCCAGATCATCCGGTATGAAGGGAACTTACATCAAGGTTCTTAATGATGTTGTATTTGATGAGTTGGCTAAGGTTAAGGTTAGTGCAGAGAATACATCAGGTACGAATGCATAAAAACGAAAAAAAATAGAAGAAAAAACAAAAAAAGCCTTGCAATTGTATTTTTTCCATGATATGATTGTAGGGCTTAAAAATTTAAAAAACACGTATGCGGTTGGCAGGTTTGGTGCTGCGCAAGCAGTTGCCTGTACGTATGGCATACGGAAGACAAACCAAAGGAGAGTAAAAACATGAGCGTTATTTCTATGAAGCAGCTGCTTGAAGCTGGTGTTCATTTTGGACATCAGACCAGAAGATGGAACCCTAAGATGGCTCCATACATCTATACCGAGAGAAACGGTATCTACATCATCGACCTGCAGAAATCTGTAGGCAAGGTTGACGAAGCTTACAAGGCTATCTTCGACATTGCTGCAGAGGGCGGAAACATCCTTTTCGTAGGAACCAAGAAGCAGGCACAGGATGCAGTAGCAACTGAGGCACAGAGATGTGGTATGTATTATGTAAACCAGAGATGGCTTGGTGGTATGCTTACCAACTTCAAGACCATCCAGAGCAGAATCGCTCGTCTTCGTCAGATCGAGACCATGTCTGAGGACGGTACTTTTGATGTACTGCCAAAGAAGGAAGTTATCGAGCTGAAGAAGGAGTGGGAGAAGCTTGAGAAGAACCTTGGCGGTATCAAGGATATGCCAGGTATCCCGGATGCAATCTTCGTAGTTGATCCTAAGAAGGAAAAGATCTGTGTTCAGGAAGCTCACACTCTGGGTATTCCGCTGATCGGTATCGCTGATACCAACTGTGATCCGGAAGAGCTGGATTATGTAATTCCGGGTAACGATGATGCTATCAGAGCTGTAAAGCTGATCGCTTCTAAGATGGCAGATGCTGTTATCGAGGCTAAGCAGGGCGAGGCTGAGGAAGTTGATGAGGTTGCAGAGGCTGGCGAGGAGATGCTGGCAGCTGACACTACTGATGCAGCAGCTGATATCGAGACCGTAGTAGCTGACGCTGAGTAATCAAGTCGGAAATAGCGATTCAGGGGCGGCGGACTGCGGCTTCTGAATCGTTATTGTTTTTATTAACTAAGTTAAGTATCAATACTGTACACAACTATTTGGAGGAAGATTAAGATGGCTATTACAGCAAGTATGGTAAAAGAGCTGCGTGAGATGACTGGCGCAGGAATGATGGATTGCAAGAAGGCACTGACTGCAACAGAAGGTGATATGGACAAGGCTGTAGATTTCCTGCGTGAGAAGGGATTAGCTGGTGCTCAGAAGAAGGCTGGACGTATTGCAGCTGAGGGTATTGTTGCTACTTGCATCTCTGAGGATGAGAAGCATGCAGTTGTAGTTGAGGTTAACGCTGAGACTGACTTCGTTGCAAAGAATGAGAAGTTCCAGACCTACGTTGCAGAGGTTGCTGCTCAGGCAGTTAATACTCAGGCAGAGGATATCGAAGGATTCATGGCTGAGAAGTGGGCATTAGATCCATCCATGACCGTTAAGGAGAAGCTGTCTTCCATGATTTCTATCATCGGTGAGAACATGAACATCCGTCGTTTTGCAAAGGTTAGCGAGGAGAACGGTATCGTTGTTTCCTACATCCATGCAGGCGGAAAGATCGGCGTTTTAGTAGACGTTGAGACTGACGTTGTTAACGATGCAATTAAGGAAATGGCAAAGAACGTTGCTATGCAGGCAGCAGCATTAAAGCCACAGTACACCACCAGAGCAGAGGTTGACGCTGATTACATCTCCAGAGAGAAGGAGATTCTGTTAGCTCAGATCATGAACGATCCGAAGGAGTCCCAGAAGCCACAGAAGGTTATCGATGGCATGATCAACGGACGTATCAACAAGGAGCTTAAGGAGATCTGTCTGATGGATCAGACCTACGTAAAGGCTGAGGATGGAAAGCAGAGTGTAAGCGCATACGTAGCTCAGGTAGCTAAAGAGAACAACGCAAAGGTTGCTGTTAAGAAGTTCGTTCGTTTCGAGACCGGTGAAGGTATGGAGAAGAAGGAAGAGGATTTCGCAGCAGAAGTTGCTAAGCAGATGAACGCATAAGTTACAATATTGAGTTCTAAAACCCTGAATTTTTCGCAGTTGCGGGAAGTTTAGGGTTTTTTATTTATAAAAAATGCCGTAATTTTTTTACGGAAGAATTCCAGATTGGCAAATTGTGATATTCGAGATGAGGAATTAATAATTGACGGAAAACGAATTTTTTAATGTAATTTTATAACGAAGCAATATGATTTTGCCAATTTAAATGATATTGATGCAGAAACTGCAAATACGGAACGCTCTTTGGGCTGATATTTCAATGTTTCCCAGAACTTGATATTGATATAGATTTTGTTTGCAAAAAAATAGATGAAGAAATTGAAAAACTATGGTATGCTGATAGTACAAAACAGTTTGCTTTGTACTGGAAAATTTGTAAACTGAGAAAAGGAGTTGAAAAATATGAAAAGAAGTTCTTTTATGGCAGTTGCAGCGGCGTTAGTATTACAGCCAATACAGGCAAATGCAACGCAGGCGGATGGAAAATCAGAACTTGCAAATATGAACACATTGTATGAATATGCGTGGTCTCTTGATTATCCACAGCAGGCAACATATGATAACATACTGGAGAAAACAGAATCAGGAGCGGCTCAGGCCGTAAATATGCTTCCGTCAGCAGCACTAGGTTATCAAATTAAGGATTATGATGGAGACGATCAGATGGAACTTCTTGTAGTGCGTTCAGATACCACGCAGGAAAGCAACCAAAGTCAGTTGATTTTTCAAATTTATGAGGCGAGTGAAGGAAATATTGTATTAGCCTCTGAAATTACAGCAGATATGCCATCTTTTGTAACGGGAGTTGGAAAAATTCGTGTTTACTCAAGAAATATGGGAGATAAGATTGTAATTGGATGCGACCAGTATGAGGAGGGCTTTTTGTGGGATGGATTGACATTAAAAACATCTTATTATGACTATAATGGAAGTGTACTTAATTATAATAGTGGTACGAATGTAATGGGATCTATTATTGAATCAGATTATATGAAGCAGCAGTTTGGCATGATTGGTCTTAATGAGAATCAGATTGCACAAATTGGTGGCGACAAAACCGTATATGATTGTGTGGCAGGAACGGAATTAATTACAGAAACAAAGGTAAATTCCGATTCAAATATATATATTTCATGGGTTAGTTCGGCATTACAGGGAGATATGCAGGCTGTTGGAACAGTAACGATTACATGTTACAGCTGGTTTCCGGGAACGAAGCCTACAATTGCACAAAAGTTAGGAACAATATCAATATCACCAAATTCCCAGACGGGACAAGATTCAATACAGGATCCAGTTCAGTAGCTTTCTGCTCAGGCTGATTATCTGTATATTATTGGTGACTTTGAAATTATGCAAATTTACAGCATGTATTATCTGATTCCAGATGAAGGTGTCACAAAATATGATTGTTATCAGACTGATGGGAACTATATAAGCTCGATTCCTTATGGAAATGCAAAAACGATTATTGATAATACGATGGTAAGTGATGGTTTCAATCTTCCAAGCGGTGAACGGGAAATGATAGTTTGGAATTCTCCGTATGGATTATGTGCGTATTCAAGGACTTATAAGGATTATTATCCATGGTATAGCGTGGATGAGAGTGGAAATTCGATCGAAAATTATCCGGATGTATCGCAGATGCCGTATGAGCTTAATGAAGATGATATTCGTCAGGAATTGGAAATATTAGGATTGCCGGAGAATATTGTGGTTCCAACATCAAATAAAACAGAGTAAGAATAGAGAATCAATAATGTTGCATTGATTACTGGATGAGGGACAAGGATTCATAAAATGTCAGAATTTTCTTGCTCTTTTTTGCCGGAATCAGTATAATACTAATCAGTAGATAAGAAAAAGAGAGAATAAGGAGGACTTTTTTATGACAGTACATGATACAGTTCATGGATTTATCGTAGAAAGAGAAGTACCGCTTCCTGAGCTGGATGCAGTAATGTACCAGATGAAGCACGAAAAGACAGGCTTAGAGCTGGTATGGATAAGCAGAGAGGAAGAAAATAAGGTATTTGGCATTGGCTTTGAGACATTGCCTTGGAATGATACAGGTGTATTTCATATTTTAGAGCATTCCGTTTTATGCGGTTCAAAAAATTATCCAGTTAAGGAGCCGTTTGTAGAGCTTTTAAAAAATTCTATGAACACATTTTTGAATGCAATGACATTTCCGGATAAGACTTTTTATCCGGTGGCAAGCCGAAATGATAAGGATTTTGTCAATTTGATGCGAGTTTATCTGGATGCTGTATTTTATCCAGCTGTATATACAAAGCCAGAAATTTTTTATCAGGAAGGATGGCACTATGAGTTTGACAGCGAGGGAAAGCCAGGCTACAAAGGTGTTGTCTTTAATGAGATGAAGGGAGCGTTTGCAGATGCGGATGAACTGATGGATATGACAATCAATAGAGCGCTCTTTCCTGATACACCGTATCGTTATGTATCTGGAGGTGATCCGACAAAAATTCCGGATTTGACATATGAAGAATTTATTGAAAGCCATAAACGATTTTATTCTCCATCGAATGCCTATGTGTATCTTGATGGCGCAATGGATATAGATGCTATTCTTGGTATTATCAATGATGAATATCTGTCCTCATTTGAACAGACAAAGCGTATGGATCCACCAGCGCTTCAGTCAGCAGTGGATGCAGGTGAGCAGCAAATTGAATATGAGATTGGTGCCGATGAGAATGAAGATGGAAAAATCCGTCTGTCCTGGGGGCGTGTGATCGGAACCTATGCAGAGCGCGAAAAGCTGACGGCAATGCAGATTTTGTCAGATGTGCTTACTGGAAATAATCAGGCACCGCTTACGAAGGCTGTGTTAGAAGACGGACTTGCAGAAACAATGCGTCTTTATACAATAGATGGTGTCGCAAATCCATGGGTAAAAATTGAGGCTCGCAATGTGAAAAAAGAAAATTGCAAACAAGTAGAAAAGCGAATTTTCGACACATTGAATGCGCTGGCAAATGGTGGTCTTGATCATGAGAAGTTAGAGGCTTCTATGGCAAATCTTGAGTTCCAGATGAGAGAACGCGATTATGGAAGCTATCCGCAGGGACTGATTCTTGGAATGCAGGTGTTTGACAGCTGGCTGTATGGAGGCGCACCAGAGGCTAATCTGCAGATTGGTGACTTATTTGTAAATCTTCGTGAAAAGATGAAACAGGGATATTTTGAACATTTAATTCGTGAAGAGCTGCTTGAAAATCCGCATCGCTGTAAGGTTGCATTGATTCCGTCTAAAACAGCAGGAGAAGCGCGTCGAGCAAAGGAAGCAAAGAGAATTGAAGATGAGTCTGCAATGTGGAGTGATAATGCAAGAGAAGAGATTATTGCAAAACAGGAAAGACTAGAGGCATGGCAAAACAGTGAAGATACACCAGAGCAGCTGGCAGCACTTCCACATTTAGAGTTATCTGATTTAAGCCGCACGCCGCAAGAGCAGCCAATTGAAGAACTTGTAATTGATGGACAAAAGGTATTGGTTCATCGCGTTAATTCAAGCGGAATTGCTTATATTACGCTTTATTTCGATGAAAACCATTATACAGAGGCAGAACTTCCAGCACTTGGACTTTTATGTCGTCTTTTTGGAAATCTGGAAACAACACAGTCAAGTGTAGAAGAGTTAAACAACCGTGTACGTCTTTTGTGCGGAAGCATGACTTTTTTCATAAGTACCTTCAATATAAAGGATGACAGCAGCTGCTGTACAGTAAAGCTTTGCGCATCCTTTAGCACGCTTGAATCAAATGTAGATCAGGCAGTTAGTCTTGCAGCAGAGATTTTGACGCAGACAAGATTTGATACTGCCAATTCTGAAAAAGCAGTTCTTGATCTGCTGCGTCAGATTAAGATGGGATGCTTTGAGCAGATAGTGATGGGTGGTCATGCAGCAGCACTTGGCCGTGTGTCAGCGCAGATGAGTGTTTCAAGTGTAGTTTCAGAGTGTACTGGTGGTGTTACATTCTATCAGTGGTTAAAAGCTCAGGAAGAAAATTGGAACTGGAATAGTCTTCGTGAAAAATTGACAGTACTGTATGAAAAGGCAGTTTCAAAGGAACAGTTGACTATCAGTCTTACAGGAAATACAGATGCATATGCAGCGAATGTTGTTCAAATGCTGCAGGAGCTTTTGCCGTCAAAGCCGGATCTTTTGAAGGCACATACAATTGCAATAAAGCCATGGGGCATCAAAAAAGAAGGAATCATCATTCCGGCCGATATCGCATTTGCAGTGCGCGGTACAATTACAGGAAATTATAATGGTGCATGGCAGACAGCAGCCAAGATTGTGAGCCTAAGCTATTTGTGGAATGTAATTCGCGTTCAGGGCGGTGCTTACGGAACAGGTATGCTTACTCGGGCAAATGGAGGCTTTTTCTGCTATTCATATCGTGATCCGAGCGCTAGAGAATCTCTTAGAAAATATTTAGACTGCAGCAGCTTCTTAAAGGAGTTTGCAGCACAAAATCCAGATTTGACAGGCTTTATCATTGGAACAGTTTCAGATCAGTCTCCGCTTCAGACACCTAGAATGAAGGGACAGGCAGCAGATAACTTCTATTGGAGACAGATTAGTTGGGCGGAGCGCTGCACACGTTGGCAGCAGATTCTCGAGACAACACCAGAAAAGTTAGCGCAGGCCGCAGAGCAGATTAGTACTGCTATGAAAGATGGCGGTATATGTGTTGTAGGCGGTGCAGAGCAGATGGAAGGCTGTGGTCTTGACGAGATTATTACTCTGTAAGTTGTAACTATTCAGAGCTAGGCAATTTATTCGTGGGATACCGATTCGCAAAAGTGATGGTATCCCGCGAATGTTTTTGCAAACGATTGCTGCGAATGGAATATTAGCGTGCCATTGTAAAGTGTCGAAAAAGAACAAAAAAAATAAAAAATTAAAAAAACTTGAAAAAAGTGTTGACAAAAGAATTGAGATATGATAATATACATATCGTTGCAAGGCTTGTTGGTCAAGGGGTTAAGACGTCGCCCTCTCACGGCGAAAACAGGAGTTCGATTCTCCTACAAGCTGCTTCTTCGAGGTGTGGCTCAGTTTGGTAGAGCGCTGCGTTCGGGACGCAGAGGTCGCAAGTTCAAATCTTGTCGCCTCGATT